>NZ_JBITPL010000026.1:0-85994 GCF_050467885.1 Rossellomorea sp. NRS-1567
CACATTATTAAGGACTTGACTATTTTGATTTAGAAACCGGGGTGTATTTCGAATTGATTGATGTTGGTCGTTTGGATATATCGACCGTTATCATGATATATCGACCGTTATTTTGATTTACCAACCTTCAAATGGATTTATCGACCGTTCTTTCATATTATCAACCGTTTTTTCAAGATATCGACAGTTCTGCAATATTCGACACACTCCTCCCATCCCCGCTTCCGTAAAAAAATAGCCGATCCCTATAAAAAGGATCGGCTATCAGCACTACTTCTTACTAATCTTTTCAAACGCTTTTTCCGCTGCTTCAAGGGTTTTTTCAATATCTTCATCTGTATGAGCTGTCGATAAGAATAGTCCTTCGAATTGGGAAGGTGGCAAGAATACACCTTCGTGTGCCATTTCACGGTAGTAATCAGCAAACATGTCAAGATCAGACGACTTGGCGCCTTCATAGTTGGTTACTTCTTCATTCGTGAAGAAGATCCCGATCATGGAGCCGGCACGATTAATTCTGTGAGGGATATTGTGCTTTTCTGCTGCTTTCTTTAAGCCTTCTTCCAACAGGTCTGCTTTGCGTGCGAACTCTGTGTATGTTTCAGGAGTCAGCTGGCTCAGGGTTTCATATCCAGCCGTCATGGCCAATGGATTTCCGGATAAGGTTCCGGCTTGATAGATCGGACCGCTTGGAGCGATTCTTTCCATGATTTCAGCTTTACCGCCGTATGCACCTACCGGCAGGCCTCCACCAATGACTTTTCCTAAACACGTTAAGTCCGGGGTTACATTGTAATAGCCCTGTGCACATCCGTATCCGACACGGAATCCAGTCATGACTTCATCAAATATTAACAAAGAACCATGATTTTCCGTTATTTCACGAAGGCCTTCCAGGAAGCCTGGCTGAGGTGGAACGACACCCATATTGCCGGCAACAGGTTCTACGATCACACCGGCGATGTCGTCGCCAAATTGTTCAAAGGCATAACGGAGGCTTTCCAAGTCATTATAAGGCACCGTAATCGTATTCTTTGCTACGCCTTCAGGAACACCAGGACTGTCGGGCAACCCGAGAGTCGCAACACCGGATCCTGCCTTGATTAATAATGAATCTCCATGACCGTGGTAGCAGCCTTCGAACTTGATGATTTTATTGCGTCCAGTATATCCACGCGCAAGACGCAGGGCACTCATCGTCGCCTCTGTACCAGAGGACACCATACGTACCACTTCAATACTTGGAACTCTTTCAATGACTAGTTCGGCAAGTTTGTTTTCAATTTCTGTCGGGGCACCGAAGCTTGTCCCGTTTTCCGCTACCTTTTTAATGGATTCCACCACACGGTCATTGCTGTGACCAAGAATGAGTGGTCCCCAGGAAAGAACATAGTCAATGTATTCATTTCCATCGATATCGTAAATTTTAGCTCCTTTTCCTCTTTCCATGAAAATAGGATCCATTTTTACGGATTTGAATGCCCGTACAGGACTGTTTACTCCGCCGGGCATCAATTTTACTGCTTCTTTAAACGCTTGCTTCGATTTCTCATATGAACGCATTCCGGGTTCCTCCTTTAGTGATCTCTTCGTTATCCTTACAGGAACTTTCCACCAATTAGGATAACCAATTCGCAACATCTTTTGCAAAATACGTAATGATGAGGTCTGCACCCGCACGTTTCATGCTTGTCAGTTTTTCCATTACGATTTCCTGTTCGTTTACCCAGCCGTTTTGAGCCGCCGCTTTCACCATGCTGTACTCTCCACTTACGTTATAAGCGACAACTGGTGCATTGAAACGGTCTTTCACTTCCCTCATGATATCTAAATAGGAAAGGGCAGGTTTGACAATTAAGAAGTCTGCGCCTTCTTCTATATCCGACTGTGCTTCTCTTAACGCCTCGAGACGATTCGCAGGATCCATCTGATACGTTCTGCGATCTCCAAATTGCGGTGTGGAGTGTGCTGCATCACGAAATGGACCATAGAAGCTTGATGAGTACTTAACGGCATATGACATGATCGGCACATCATGATAGCCGGCCGCGTCCAATCCGTGGCGGATCGCTGCAACGAACCCGTCCATCATATTTGAAGGAGCAATGATATCAGCTCCTGCTTCAGCCTGGCTGACCGCCGTTTTGGCTAATAGATCAAGCGTAGGGTCATTCAGTACTTTTCCATCTTTTACGATTCCACAATGTCCGTGGCTCGTATATTGACATAAACAAGTATCGGCAATGACGACAAGCTCTGGATAATGTTCCTTCACAAATCGGGTTGCTCTTTGGACGATTCCGTGGTCATGATATGCTTGTGTCCCTGCCTCATCTTTTTCTGCTGGAACACCGAAAAGAATAATGGATTTGATACCTAAGGAAACCACTTCATCCATTTCTGCTTTTAAGTTATCCAGGGAAATGTGAAAAACCCCTGGCATGGAAGGAACGACATTCTTAATATTTTCCCCTTCCACTACAAACAGTGGATAAATTAAATCCTCTTTTCTTAGATGAGTTTCTCTTACTAACGCACGCATATGATCTGATTGACGCAGGCGGCGATGACGATTAAAATGCAGATCTTTCATGTGAAATCCTCCTAAGTAAATAAAGCTTTATTGTGATGATCTATTCGTGATAAATTTTTTCATTTCGTTTACCATTTCGTTTACCATTTCATTTACAGTATAGATGCTCGGACAGATTTTTACATGTAATCCGTACTGTTCAGCCGTACTTTTTGTAATGGGACCAATGCAGGCAATGGGTATGTCCTGGATTTTATCATGAAGGCTGTGCTGATCGACCACCTTCATAAAATGATGGACCGTTGATGAGCTGGTAAACGTGATGATATCAGGTTTCTCTTCTTCAATACTGTCCTTCAACTGACCGATGCACCCTTCTGGAAGGACGGTTTCATAGACGATCCATTCCTGACAGGACACCCCGGCAGAGGCAAGCTCTGAAGCAATGACGTTTCTTGCCAGGTTCCCCTTTGGGATCAGAACGTCCCCTGAAGGCTTCACTTTCGAAATGAATTCGTCTGCAAAGTCATCCCCTGTAAAATGGTCAGGCACGAAGGAGACAGGGATTCCACTCTTCCTGCAATAGTGTTCCGTTTTACTTCCGACCGCAGCAAACTTCCCGGAAAAAGAAGATAAATCGAGCTGTAATCGTTTCAATGCTTGAAGAAAGAATTTCACTCCATTTTTACTGGTGAAAATAATCCATTCGTACGTATGTATGGTCGTGTGAAGATTCGTTTCCCACACATCTTCATGAGGTTGAAAATGAAGGAGCGGCACCACAATCGGAACCCCTCCCACGTCTTCGATGAGGGAAGCCGTTTCACTGGATCCCTCACTTCCGCGAGTAATCAAAACCTTTATGTTTTCTAAAGGCCCTTTACCCTTCATTATTGATCTAGCTCCTCTTTCACCTGGTCGATTAATGCCTTAGCCCCCAGGTCTGTTAAGCTTTCAGCGACTTTTTCCCCTACTTGCTGAGGATTTTGTCCCACCATATATTCTTTATAAATCGTCTTCCCATCTGGTGAAGCCACAAGCCCCGTTAAAGCTACATCCCCGTTGTCTTTCAGCTCAGCAAATCCTGCAATCGGCACCTGACATCCGCCTTCCATTTTATGAAGGAACGCTCTTTCAGCCGTAACGGTCTCAGTCGTCTCTTCACATGCAAATTTCTGAAGGAGCTCAAGCAACTCAGAATCATCTTCCCTGCATTCAATGGATAATGCACCTTGTCCGACTGCAGGCAGACAAAGGTCCGGATCAAGGAATTCCGTTACAACATCTGATGTCCAGCCCATACGTGATAACCCTGCCGCTGCTAGGATGATCGCATCGTAATCCTCATTTTTAAGCTTCGTTAAGCGCGTATCGATATTTCCACGGATCCATTTGATTTCAAGATCTGGACGAACGGATAAAATCTGTGCTCCTCTGCGCAGACTGCTCGTTCCTATGATTGCACCACCCGGTAAATCTTTGAGAGCCACATGATTTTTACTGATGAACGCATCACGGTGATCCTCGCGAACCGGTATACATCCGATGGTCAGTCCTTCAGGTAAGACAGCAGGCATGTCTTTCATACTGTGAACGGCCATATCGATTTCTTTATCCAGCATCGCTTGTTCAATTTCTTTAACAAACAAGCCTTTTCCACCGACCTTTGACAGGGTGACATCGAGGATCTGATCCCCTTTTGTAACGATTTCCTTCACTTCGAATTCGTAAGAGGGATCCAGTTCTTTCAACTGATTGATCACCCAATTTGTTTGTGTCAGTGCTAATTTACTTCGTCTCGATCCAACAATGATTTTTCTCATAATGACCTCCTGAAAACTTATGAATACCAGAAATGAAATGAAGACAACCTACTGCCCAAGAAAAAGTTAATTAAAATGATCAAAAAGGCTGCAACATTAAGAAAAGCTAATGACTTACCAAATACATTTTTTTTAATGCGAAGATATAAATAACTACTATATAAAATTAATAGAATGAATGAACCTACTATTTTCGGATCATACCATAGAAATTCCGGCAGTTTGATGTATGCCCATTGCAGCCCCAGTATCAAGCTCAATAGAAGCATGGCTACACCAATGGCGTTCGATATATATGAAATCTTCTCAAGTTTGGACAAATCGCTGATCCGCCATAACCTTTGCCCCCATTTTTTCTCCTTTAATAATTTAAATTGCAGGAGGTAAAGCAGGGAAAACACAAAGGATAGTGAAAAGGCTCCATATGAGAGGATGGCCATCGTAATATGAATCAACAATAATTCAGATACGAGCTGTTCTGCCATCGCCTGTGACTCTACCTGTACCGGTGCAAACGTATGGATCGCCATGATGATGAATCCCAGTACATTTGTGAAAAACACCGTAAAGTCCACTCTTAATAATCGATTGATGACAAGGGACAGGGTGATGAGGACCCAGGCATAAAAATAAAGTCCCTCAAAGATGGTGAGGACCGGAAACCTGCCTGTATTCATCATGTATAGAAATAAAAAGATTGTTTGAAGGATCCAAACAATCGCAAGTAACCAGAAGGCAAACAGATTCGCCTTCCGGTTTTTGTTTAAGAAATCTATAAAGTAAAAGAGAATACTAATAGCATACAGAACAATCATAAGTTCGTGCAGCCTAGTCATCGTTTGTTCAAACATAGACAATAACCTCACTTATGCTTGAAAAGAAGGTTGTGGTACAAGCTTAAGATCGCTCTCAGTCTTTTCATCGGCTGCTTTCACTTGTTTCTGCTCTTGCACTTGTTGCTCAATATTAAAGATATTGATGAATAAATCCAGTTTATCTTCAGCATCAGGAAGTCCGGCGAATTCCTTCGCTTGAAGGATCGGATCCTTCAACAACTGATTGATGATACTCTTCGTATGCTTATTTAACACTTTTCGCTCACGATCCGTTAAGTCAGGCATTTTCCGTTCGATGCTTTCCATTGTTTCAGCTTGGATAGAGAGTGCTTTTTGTCGCAGTGCTGAAATAACCGGAACAACCCCAAGCATATTCAACCACTCTTTAAACGCTACAATTTCAGCTTCAATCATGATTTCGATTTCCTCAGCGGCTTTCTTACGCTCAGCCAGGTTCGCCTGAACGATGCCTTCTAAATCGTCGATATCATAAAGGAAAACACTTTCTAATTCTCCGATGGAAGGATCCAGGTCACGAGGTACCGCAATGTCCACCATGAAAAGAGGACGACCCTTTCTCATGCTTTCCACATGTGACATCATCTCTTTTGTGATGACAAAATCCTTTGCACCGGTGGAACTGATCATAATATCAGCCTCTACAAGGGCACATTGAAGCTCCTTCAGAGTTTTCGCATTCCCACTGAAACGGTCTGCCAAGGTTTGAGCCTTTTCATACGTACGATTAATGACCGTCACTTTAGTGGCTCCGCTGCCATGAAGGTTTTGGATCGCAAGTTCTCCCATTTTACCGGCACCAAGAATAAGAACATGCTTACCCTCCAGGCTTCCGAATACTTTTTTAGCTAATTCAACGGCTGCATAGCTGACAGACACAGCATTGGAACCAATATCTGTTTCAGAGTGACCCTTTTTGGCTACCGTCACTGCCTGCTTGAACAGATGATTAAATACTGTACCAGTCGCTCCTGACTCTTGTGCATTCAGGAAGCTTGAACGAATTTGTCCGAGGATCTGGGTTTCCCCCAACACCATAGAATTCAATCCGCACGCAACCTTAAAAAGGTGTTCGACTGCTCCTTCTTGTTCGTAAATGAACAGATATGGCGTGAACTCCTCTTTATCTATATCGAACCATTGAGATAAGAAATCTTTAATATAATAACGACCTGTATGAAGCTGATCCACTACTGCATAGACTTCCGTTCTATTACATGTAGAAACAATCACATTTTCCAGAATGCTCTTCTTTTCCTTTAAAGCCTTCATAGCGAGAGGAAGATCAGTTTCATTGAATGATAAACGCTCACGAATCTCAACAGGGGCCGTTTTGTAATTCAAACCAACGACTATTGTATACATGCTATGCACTACACCCCCAACTAAAATCATTACTCTTATTATAACATGTCCTAAAAAGCTCCTGACCC
The DNA here is from genome assembly GCF_050467885.1 of Rossellomorea sp. NRS-1567. NCBI lineage: Bacteria > Bacillati > Bacillota > Bacilli > Caryophanales > Bacillaceae > Rossellomorea > Rossellomorea sp. NRS-1567. The sequence continues at coordinate 6,644 of NZ_JBITPL010000026.1, forward strand.
GTAAATGTGAACAGAAATTGAAACCTAAGTATGATACATTTATAAAGGTAAGAAGGCATGCTTCTTCCGGTACTTGCAAAACATTCATTTCATCATATACATTTAAGATTAATAAAGAATGAACATGAAAGCATTTTCAATTCTAAAAAAAATCTTTTATATTTCGACATTCCCTACTAATGTAGGGTACCAAAACAAGCTTAAAGAATCAAGTAATGGAAAGGTTTTTCACTTATCCGGGCTTATCTTTAGTATTATGTATTATTTTCCCTGAAAAAACAGTATTTAAAACATTTAGTATAAAAGATATGGGAGGAAGAGTATGAGACAACAACAAAGAATTTTCCCAGGAATGATCTTAATCGGCTTTGGGGCATACTTTTACTTACAGCAAGCTAACATTGTCCTGTTTCAGGAGTTTTTCACATGGCCGACATTATTGATGATTGTTGGACTGGCCTTTCTCGGACAGGGATATGGAGGGAGAGATTATGAAGCCATATTACCGGGTACGATCCTCGTTGGATTCGGTCTCCATTTTCACGTTGTAAATAAACTGGAAATCTGGCCGGATCACATGGGCACATTCATTCTGATCATTGCCTTGGGTTTTCTGCTCAGGTACCAGAAAACGAGAGCAGGGCTATTTCAAGGGGTGCTCTTTTTAACCCTGTCTATCATTCTCTTATTCTATGACAAAGTGGTGGGATGGTTTGGCTTCATTGGAGGTAATGTGGAGACTGCATGGGAATTTTGGCCGATTATCGTTATTGGTATCGGCGTCTACTTATTGTTTATAAAGAAAAAATAATTCTATATAATCCATAATAAAAGCCCGGAATTTACTCCGGGCTTTTGTACGAACGATTATAGAACTGAATCCAGAAATTCTCTTGTCCGCTGCTCTTTTGGAGCGTTGAATAATTCCTGGGGAGGTCCCACTTCCACGATCCTGCCATCGTGCATATACACGACCCAATCGGCTACCTCGCGGGCAAACCCCATTTCATGGGTCACGACGACCATCGTCATCCCCTCTAAAGCAAGCTCCTTCATGGTAGCCAAAACCTCTCCGACCAATTCAGGGTCCAGTGCTGAGGTAGGTTCATCGAAGAGCATGATTTCAGGCTTCATGGCAAGTGCCCTTGCAATGGCCACACGCTGTTTCTGTCCTCCAGATAGCTTGGATGGATAGACATTTTCCTTATCCCCAAGTCCCACCTTCTTTAATAATTCTTTCGCATCCTTTTTTGCTTGGGCCTTCTGCACACCTTTTACGTAAACAGGTGCTTCCATCACATTTTCCAGGACCGTTTTGTGAGGGAATAGGTAGAAATGTTGAAACACCATCCCTACTTTTTGACGGATTTTATTTAAATCATGTGTATCCTGATTGACTTCATCGCCCTCGATGACAACCCGTCCATTGTCTTTCAGTTCCAGGAAGTTTAAGCAGCGGAGCAATGTACTCTTCCCTGATCCACTGGCTCCAATGAGGCAAACCACATCACTTTCCTTTACGCTGATATCAATGTCCTTCAATACATGTAAATCACCAAAGGATTTATTTAATTTTTCAACTTTAATCATTTCCTGACTCACACTCATCCCTCCCGCATCTTTATTAATCACTAACCGACATCCGTTTTTCTATGATATTGACAATCGTTGAGAATACCAGTACCAGTACCAGATAATAGATTGCTACAACGAGCAGGTAGGTCATGTAATCGAAGTTGTTGGAACCAAGCGTCGTTGCCACACTGAACAATTCGAACATCCCGATGAATGATGCAAGAGATGAATCCTTTAATGCAATGATGAACTGATTGCCCAGTGGCGGCAGGGCCCGTCTGAATGCCTGTGGAAGAATGATTCTTCTCATGGACAACCCGAGAGACATCCCGAGGGACCGTCCCGCTTCCATTTGTCCTTTATCAATGGACTGAATGGCTCCACGGAAAATCTCGGCGATATAGGCCCCGTTATGGAAGGCAAGTCCCATTACGACAGACCAGAAGCCTGAGATATTCAATGAAGTCAATCCGAAATAGAAGATGAAGATCTGAACGATTAATGGTGTACCCCTTACAACGAAAATGTATAAATCCGCAATCAGTGACAAAGGCTTGATCCCTGAAATTTTAAGGAAAGCGAAAAACAATCCGATCACAATCGCAATCAGGACAGAAACAAAGGTTAATTGGAATGTTAATAACATCCCTTTAAGAAAAACATCATATGTACCAGCAAAGGTTTCTAAAAAGTGCATGTACTTCCCTCCGTTCAAGTTATATCCCCATTAAGACAAAAAGCGAATGCGCATAGAAGCACATTCGCTCTGTGTCATGCTGCTTTTACTCTTTCTCGGGATCTGATGTGATGTCTGTATTGAAATACTTTTCACTGATTTTTTTCAGCGTTCCGTCTTCTCTTAATGTTTCTAAAGCTTTATTGACTTCATCCAGTAACGCTTCGTTCTCTTTGCTAACAGCGATGGCTTGCTCACTGCGGCCGATCAGCTCACGCGCTTCAATATTCAGATCCGCAGCGATTGCTTCTTTCCCTGTAATGAAGTCGGTGATAACGGCATCATGCTTGCCTTTATTTAATGCTTCTAATGCGACTACGTCACTATCATATTGTTGAACATTGTCCGTTACTCCCTGAGCAGTCTCTGCATAAGTGGATCCCTTGGAAACGGCAATCTCCATTCCTTCCAGGTCATCAAGCGTTTCTACAGTACTGTCCGGACGAACGAAAATCTGCGGGCCGGAATAATAATAAGGAGTTGAGAAGTCTACTTCCTTCAAGCGTTCATCCGTGATCGTATGGCTGGCAACCGCTGCATCAAAACGACCGGATTTCACTCCTTCTACAATTCCTGCAAACTTAAATTTCTTCTGTTCAGGTTCAAGACCCATTTCTTTCGCAACGGCTTCTGCCACTTCAATATCGAAACCTGACATGGTTCCATCATTATTTGTTACACTGAATGGCTTAAATTCACCTGAAGCTGCATAAATGAATTTGCCTTCCTCCACTAACTTCGCACCATTTTCCGTTGTGGCTTTGTCGCCGCAGGCTGATAGAAGAAGCACAGAAATGACTAACAAGACTAGGCTTTTCCAATTCTTCACTGGTTAGAGTCCCCCTTATGTAGCTTGTAATATTTTTAATCTTTCATAATTTTATCAACAAAAGAGAAAATTCTCAAAATTCAAATATAGCTTCCACAGCTTATAATTATCCATTTTAGTGGATGAAGCTGATTCAGCTCGGTTACAGGTACATATGCGTCCCTATCCTTTTATTTCCTTTCATATGCTTTGGCGTTATAGGCCAATAAACCTTATACGGACTTCGGTAGACCCTCTTTTATACTACTTTTAAGCTATAGTAGTGCTGTCATTATTTAGTAATAAAAAAAGAACCGATCTCCACATATGCGGAAATCGGTTCTTTTAAGCTTATTTATAATAAGACTTGATGGCGTCCCAGGCTTTATCTTTTCCAAGGCCTGTTTCGGAAGAGAACATGATGAGATCGTCTTCACTGTCCATATTAAGTGTTTCTCTTGTTACTTTAAGGTGCTTCTGCCATTTGCCTTTCGGGATCTTATCCGCTTTGGTGGCGATGACGATGCATGGAAGCCCATGATGCTTGAGGAAATCGTACATCATTACATCATCATTGGTCGGTGCATGACGCAAGTCCACGATCAGGATAACCGCCCTTAGCTGTTCACGGGAAGTGATGTATGTTTCAATCATCTTGCCCCATGCTTCCCGTTCTGTTTTGGATACTTTGGCAAAACCATATCCAGGTACGTCTACATAATAGAGGGTTTCCTCTATTTTATAGAAGTTCAGTGTCTGGGTTTTACCCGGCTTGGATGAAATCCTTGCCATGCTCTTACGACCGATCATTTTATTGATGAATGAGGATTTCCCTACGTTCGAGCGTCCCGCTAAGGCAAACTCGGGAAGGATATCGCCAGGATATTGTTCAGGCCTGACTGCACTGATGACTAGCTCAACTTGATTTACTTTCACTTCTTTTCACCTACTAATGCTTTCTCTAAGACTTCATCGATGTGGGATACAAGGATGAACGTTAATTCTCCCCTCACACTCTCAGGAATATCGTCAATATCCTTTTCATTATCCTTCGGAAGGATAATCGTTTTAATTCCAGCACGATGAGCGCTTAATGTTTTTTCTTTCACTCCTCCGATTGGAAGTACTCTTCCTCTCAGAGTCATTTCACCTGTCATTCCTACTTCACGATTGACGTATTTACCTGTAAGTGCGGACACGAGTGCCGTCGTAATGGTAATCCCTGCTGAAGGACCGTCTTTTGGGACTGCTCCTTCAGGAACGTGGATGTGAATGTCATGTTTCTCGTGGAATGACTCGTCGATCCCAAGGTCTTTCGCTTTCGAACGAACATAACTAAACGCCGTCTGAGCGGATTCCTTCATGACATCTCCCAATTTACCTGTCAGCACAAGCTTTCCTTTACCAGGGGCTAAAGATACCTCAATCTGCAAAGTATCTCCGCCAACGGTCGTGTAAGCAAGACCTGTTGAAACTCCGATTTGGTTTTCTGTTTCTGCTTGACCATAACGGAACTTTTTCTTCCCCAGGAATTCTTCAATATTACTGGACGTAATCACCACTCGCTTCTTCTCACCAGAGACAATGATCTTCGCCGTTTTTCTACAAAGGGCTGCAAGGTGGCGTTCTAAACTTCTCACCCCTGCTTCTCTTGTGTAATAGCGAACAATATCGACAATCGCTTCATCCCTGATTTGAAGCTTCGATTTGTTTAAGCCATGATCTTTGATCTGCTTATCTAATAAATGATGCTTCGCGATATTTAATTTTTCAAGCTCTGTATAACCTGCAATCGTAATGATTTCCATTCTGTCTCGGAGTGGTCCTGGAATGGTCGATAAATCATTTGCCGTTGCAATGAACATGACCTTCGATAAATCATACGTTTCTTCTATATAGTGATCACTGAAGTTCGAGTTCTGCTCTGGATCAAGTACTTCAAGCATCGCAGAAGAAGGATCACCTCTGAAGTCACTTGACATTTTGTCAATTTCATCAAGGAGGAAGACAGGGTTGATGGTACCTGCTTTTTTCATGCCACGAATGATTCTTCCAGGCATCGCACCGACATACGTACGTCTGTGACCTCTGATCTCAGATTCATCCCGAACGCCTCCAAGGGAAACCCGGACAAAGTTTCGACCCAGTGATTCAGCCACGGAGCGGGCTAAGCTGGTTTTCCCGACACCAGGAGGTCCGGCAAGACACAGGATAGGTCCTTTAAGGGATCGAGTTAACTGTTGAACAGCCAGATATTCAAGCACTCTCTCTTTTACCTTTTCAAGGCCATAGTGATCCCGGTTTAAGATCTGTTCAGAACGCTTGATATCCAATTGATCTTCTGTTTCAGTGGACCAAGGCAGGGATACAAGCCATTCAATATAGTTGCGGATAACAGAGCTTTCAGCAGAGCTTGATGGCACTTTCTCATAGCGCGCTAACTCTTTCAATACGGTTCTTTCTACGTCCTCCGGCATATCAGCTTGTTCAATCTTAGACGTTAAATCTTCAATTTCACCGGTTTTTCCTTCTTTGTCGCCTAATTCTTTTTGAATGGCTTTCATTTGCTCCCGTAAATAGTACTCTTTTTGGGTTCTCTCCATGGAACGCTTCACACGCTGCCCGATTTTCTTCTCAAGGCTAAGCACTTCTTTTTCATTGTTAATGGTCTCGATCACCATTTGAAGACGCTTCTTAATATCCAGTGTTTCAAGAACGTTTTGCTTTTCTTTCATTTTCAGCGGAAGATGGGAGGCGACGATATCCGCCAGTCTACCCGGCTCTTCAATATCTGAAACAGTGGAATACGTTTCTGCTGAAACTTTTTTGGATAGCTTTATGTATTGTTCGAAATAATTCAATAACGTCCTCATTAAAGCGTCTGTTTCTGATTCTTTCACTTCGGAATCTTTGAATTCCTTGATTTCCACTTCATAAAAGTCTTTTTGCTCAGTAAATGTTTCAATAGACGCCCTGTTTAAACCTTCAACCAGAACTCTGATCGTTCCATTCGGTAATTTAAGCATCTGCTTTACCTTTGTAAGAGTTCCCATTTCGTAAAAATCTTCTTGTGCTGGCTCATCTATATTCATATCTCTTTGAGTGGTTAAGAAAATTAAATGATCATCCATCATTGCTTTTTCTAAAGCTTGTACGGAGCGCTCACGTCCAACATCTAAATGTAAGACCATTGTTGGATACACAAGTAAGCCTCTTAATGGAAGGAGGGGAACCGTTAAATTATTTTGATTTGCCACATATAACACCTCCGAATTTTGCTCTAAGTCTTTGTACAATTCTAACTTATTTACTAGGTAGTGTCTATTAAATAGGTATTTACAACTTTATTCAATCCGTTTATTGCTTATTCCATTTCTCTTCGATTCAAAAACAAACCGATTCGGATAGACCCGAATCGGTCAACAGTCTATACACTTTTCTTATTTTGTTCTGCTATGAGATCCGTTTGCTGTGGCGTTTCCTTCATAAGAGCAAGCTCCAATACTTCTTTAAGCTGTTTCACCGGAATCACTTCAATCCCCTCAATTTCACTTAACATGGCTTGCTGGTTATCATAAGGGATGATCGCTATTGTGGCACCAGCCAATTTCGCGCCCTTCACTTTCGCGGTCACGCCTCCGACTGGTTTAACGAGACCGTGGATACTGATCTCACCGGTAACAGCGATGGTATGTTTCACTGGGATACGGTAAATGGCAGAGTAGATGCCAAGTGCCATAGCGATTCCGGCAGAAGGTCCGTCTACAGGGACTCCACCAGGAAAGTTCACATGAATATCATATTGATCAGCAGGTACTCCCATGGAACGAAGCACCGTAATCACATTTTCGATGGAGCCTTTCGCCATGCTTTTTCTTCGGACTGATTTACTACGATCCCCAATGCTTTCTTCTTCCACTATTCCCGTCACATTGATCAGTCCTTTATCCGTTGCCGGGATCACCGTTACTTCAATCTCGAGTAATGAACCCGTATTAGGGCCTGTTACGGCTAACCCATTTACCAGGCCGATTGTTGCTTGTTCATTGATTTTTTTCTGATAGCGGGGAGAAAGCTGACTGGATTGGATGATCCACTCCAGTTCATGATCAAAAATTTCTTTTCTGTTTTCTGTAATGGCCACTCCAGCCGCAATCTGAACCATATTAACCGCTTCACGTCCATTACGGGCATAGGAGGCAAGCGTTTCAAGACCCTTGTCACTAATAGCCATCTCCACTTTTTCAACGGCTCTGGCAGCTACTTTTTTCACTTCATCATGCTCAAGCTCTCTAAAGAAAACTTCCATACATCTCGAGCGGATGGCCGGCGGGATTTCACTTGGGGTACGGGTGGTCGCACCGATTAAACGAAAATCTGCCGGAAGGCCATTTTTGAATATATCATGTATGTGGGTGGGGATTTGATGATTTTCTTCATTATAGTAGGCACTTTCAAGAAACACTCTGCGATCTTCCAGTACTTTTAATAACTTATTCATTTGGATAGGATGCAATTCTCCTATTTCATCAATGAACAATACTCCTCCATGGGCATTCGTTACAGCCCCTTGCTTCGGCTGGGGAATCCCCGCTTGTCCCATGGCTCCCGCTCCTTGGTATATAGGATCATGAACAGAACCAATCAAAGGATCGGCAATTCCCCGTTCATCGAAACGTGCGGTTGTGGCATCCAGTTCAACAAAAACAGCGGCAGGCTTAAAAGGAGATTTTATATTCTTCTTGGCTTCTTCCAGGACCAGGCGGGCAGCTGCGGTTTTCCCGACTCCAGGTGGACCATAGATGATCACATGCTGAGGGTTAGGACTGCATAAGGCTGCTTTCAAAGCTTTAATTCCATCTTCCTGGCCAACAATATCTTCAAAGCTTGATGGTCTTACTTTTTCTGCAAGAGGTTCAGTTAATGAAATGGATCTCATCTTTCGTAACTCTTCCATTTCTTTTTTTGACTCACGATCAATGGAAACTTTTTGCGTTCGCTGATTTTTCAATAGGTTCCAGAAATACAATCCAATGATGATTCCGAAGAATAATTGGATAAACAAAGCGATGCTAGTAAAGCTCATTCGTCTCCCTCCAAGTAGATACAAGTTGTTATCGGTTAGTATCTCCTTGACCCTGTGGGAATAAACAAAAAAATTCTTGTTCTAAAATGAGTAAAAATAAGAAATTTGGGGCTATTCCTAAATGCAACTAAGCATGTAATGGTTGATTTCCGCTCCAGGATGCTCGCTTTCCGCGGGGCGTGCGGTGAGCCTTTTTTCAATCTTAAACCGTAAAAAAGCCAAGAATGAAGGATCATTCTTGGCTTTTGTTTAAGCTTTTAGGCTGATGTTTTTTCTTCGTTCGGGTCGATCATGGTTCCATCTTCGAGCATTAAGTGTGGCGCCGCATCTTCTAGGATGGTTTCTTTTGTAATGATACATTTTTTAATATCATCACGGGAAGGAAGATCGAACATTACATCCAGCATCATGGTTTCGATGATAGAACGTAGTCCGCGGGCACCCGTTTTACGCTCGATTGCTTTTTTAGAGATTTCAAGCAGGGCATCTTCAGTGAACTCAAGCTCGACATCATCTAGTTCAAGCATTTTTTGATATTGTTTTACTAGCGCATTTTTTGGCTTTGTCAGGATTTCAACAAGTGCTTCTTCATCAAGAGGCTCAAGGCTTGAAATCACAGGTAAACGACCGATGAATTCTGGAATTAATCCAAACTTCAATAAATCTTCAGGTACAACTTTAGATAGAAGGGATTTATCTTCTTTTACTTCTGCGCTTTTAGGATCAGAACCGAAACCAATCACCTTTTGACCTAGACGACGTTTAATGATTTGCTCGATTCCATCAAATGCTCCACCACAAATGAATAGTACATTGGACGTATCGATTTGGATGAATTCCTGATGAGGATGCTTACGACCACCCTGTGGGGGAACGCTCGCTACCGTACCTTCAAGAATTTTCAGAAGTGCCTGCTGAACACCTTCACCTGAAACGTCTCTAGTGATTGATGGATTTTCAGATTTACGTGCTACTTTATCGATTTCATCGATGTAGATGATACCTTTTTCAGCTTTTTCTACATCGTAATCAGCTGCCTGGATCAATTTCAATAGAATATTCTCTACGTCTTCCCCTACGTAACCAGCTTCAGTTAGTGAAGTGGCGTCAGCAATGGCGAAAGGAACGTTAAGAATACGAGCAAGTGTTTGAGCCAGTAATGTTTTACCGCTACCTGTCGGCCCGATCATCGCAATATTACTCTTGGACAGTTCAACGTCATCGACTTTACTGCTTGAGTTGATACGCTTGTAGTGGTTGTATACGGCTACAGCCAGAGATTTCTTTGCCTGGTCCTGACCAATTACGTATTCGTCCAGGATTTCCCGAATTTCACGAGGTTTCGGAACGTCTTTAAATTCTACTTCTTCTTCCGTACCAAGCTCTTCTTCTACGATCTCTGTGCAAAGTTCGATACATTCATCACAGATGTACACACCTGGTCCAGCGACTAGTTTACGAACTTGGTCTTGTGTTTTTCCGCAAAAAGAACATTTTAGTTGTCCTTTTTCATCATTAAATTTAAACAATGATTTTCACCCCTTAGTTAAAACTTCATAAAATCGTGCTCTGTTTTCAATAAACGAACGATTTCTTACATCCCATTACCTAAAGTTATGTACTGCATTTTATCATATTATATGTTCGTAAAGAAATTGATACGATTCTTAAGAATCATCTTATTATGTAACACGCATTTTAGCAAATATTTTACATTGCTAGTTAGTATCTTGTCCAATTGAAGTCAGGTAATGTAAGAAATCTAATTATGTATGTTCCTGGTGAAAAATAATGCAACCCCGTTTAATAAGCTTTTTCCAAAAATAGTGGTTCTTATTCTTGTTTGATAAAACAATTAAAACTTATTAAGTGAAGCTTAGTGATTTGGCTCATTTACGCCATAATCATCAAAAGCGATAGAGCAAACTCGTTTGCTCATTCGCTTTTGATGATTATGGCTACTTTTCAGCATTGCTGAAAAGCGTGAGAAACATCCGTTTCTCACGAATGAGCCAAATCACGGGGTATATCCGCTTCATTGTACAAAACAAGGCACGAATGAATCGCGCCTTGTTTGCTATTTTTATTATGCTACAGTTTTGCTGTTTTCAACAAGGAATTCTACTGCTTTACGTACTTTAAGGTCAGCTTTAAGTGTGTCAAGGCCGCCTAGAGCTTGTTTGATGTTGTCAGCAGACATGTTGTATTGTTCAGCCATTTTATTTACTTCTTGATCTGCTTCTTCGTCGGTTACTTCAAGGTTTTCAGCTGCAGCGATTGCTTCCAGTGTAAGGTTTGTGCGAACGCGTTTACCAGCATCTTCTTTCATTTGACCTTTAAGATCTTCTTCTGATTGACCAGAGAATTGGAAGTAAAGGTCAAGGTTCATACCTTGCATTTGTAGACGTTGTTCGAATTCTTGCATCATGCGGTCTACTTCAGCTGTAACCATTACTTCTGGAATTTCAACTTCAGCATTTTCAGAAGCTTTATTTACAAGAGTTTCACGAACGGCTGTTTCAGCTTCGTTCTTTTTAGACTCTTGTAGACGTTTTTCGATTTTTTCTTTAAGTTCAGCAAGCGTTTCAACTTCTTCGTCAGCGTCTTTAGCGAACTCGTCATCTAATGCCGGAAGTTCTTTCGCTTTGATTTCGTGAACTTTCACTTTGAATGTTGCAGGCTTACCAGCAAGTTCAGCAGCATGGTATTCTTCAGGGAAGTTAACTTCTACTTCTTTCTCTTCTCCAGGTGCAACCCCGATTAATTGCTCTTCGAAACCTGGGATGAATTGACCTGTGCCTAATTCAAGAGAATAGTTCTCAGCTTGGCCGCCTTCGAATGCTTCACCGTCAACGAATCCTTCGAAATCCATTGTTACAGTGTCGCCTTCTTCAGCTTTTCCTTCTTCTTTTACAGCTAGTTCAGCTTGTTTTTCTTGAAGTGAAGTAAGTTCAGCTTCTACATCTTCAGCTGTTACTTCTGTTTCCATTTTTTCTACTTCAAGACCTTTGTATTCACCAAGTTTCACTTCTGGTTTCACTTGTACTGTAGCAGTGAAGATCAGATCTTTGCCTTTTTCCATTTGCTCAACATCGATTTCCGGACGGTCGATTGGATCGATTCCCGTTTCTTCGATTGCTTTCGCATAGGCTTCAGGTAAGATGAAATCTAATGCATCTTGGTAAAGTGATTCAACACCAAAACGTTTTTCGAACATTCCGCGAGGCATTTTCCCTTTACGGAATCCTGGTACGTTAACTTGTTTTACAACCTTTTTGAATGCTGCGTCCAAACCTTCGTTTACTTTTGCAGCTTCAACTTCAATTGTAAGTACTCCTTGGTTTCCTTCTTGCTTTTCCCATTTTGCAGACATACTGTTCCCTCCAACAATCTATAATTGATCTTGTATTTTTACGCATAGTAGTAGATAGTCCCGTATGAATCTAGCACTATCATCGTAAATATATGAAAAACTTTTACATTACAACCATTACATTATAACATACAGCCACTGTCTTTCAACAGAGAGCCTTTAAATATTAGGAGAGGAAATTTCCTCTAGTTCCGTAATTCTTGTAAGAATCCACTGAGATTGTGTGTTTTCAACCTGGTCTTTTAACTCTTCTTCAAGGATGGCATCGGCAAACATCCCTGCCGTGTAATAAGCATACACCGAAGCGATTGCTTTCGGTTCCTCCTCAAGTGTAAAAGGATAGAGAAGGAAGGTATGCCTTTTCAGTAATTCTTGAGCGTGCTGAAATAGCGTAGGATTCGTTTGGGCCAGAAGATCGTCCAATGAGTCTGTGACCATCTTAAAGAAATCAGACTCGAACACATCTTCCAAAGCGGCAGGAGACACCCGCTCCTCCAAGCCAAACTTTGCTACATCTACTTCTTTATCCATTCCATGCTCTCTTAAAACATTTAAGATCATCGTTTGCAGAAATGGATGGGCGGATGGATCCATTAAAACCGCTCGCAACTCCCCGATGAACGGTTGAATGTTACGATGAACCAGCTGTGCCACGATCAACGTCTGTTCCTCCAGGCTCTTCCCGGATAAGATAGACGATTGATCCTCTTCTGTTGATTCTTCTTCAGGAATTGACGCTTTTCCGTTCACTACTTTTTCACTGAATTGGAGAAGCTTCCTGAAATGTTCTTCCTTTTCAAAGGGCACTTCTTTTTCATCAAACAGGACGTTGATCGTGTCGACCACTTCCCTGTGCTGATGAAGCTGGATGAGAATCATCAAATACATATCAACGACTTCGAAATAATCCCCGATCCCTTCGAGGAGCATCTCTTTACATATGGATCTGGCTTTGTCGTACTGCTTGCTTTCATAAAGAGATAGCACGAGTGCAGTATTAATATCGGGATTATCAGGTTCTAATTCATAGGCTTGCGTGAGCAACTGAGAGGATTCATGAACCTCTCCTTTCTCAAGTGCCTGCACACCCTTTTCCAGCAAACGATCCTTCAATCCTGGAAACTGGACGATTTTTCCTTTTCCATTATGGTTTCCCTTAGTCATAAAACGTACCTGCCTATACTTTTTAGTTTGTATTAGTTTAGCATGATATCTTTTGGATAACAAAAAAAGCCTACCCTTTATAGGTAAGCTTTGTGTATGTAGGATTTATGGCGTCCCAGGAGAGATTCGAACTCCCGACCGTACGCTTAGAAGGCGTATGCTCTATCCGGCTGAGCTACTGGGACGTGATTTGTTTTTCAAGGACAATATTTATTATATTCACATAGCATCAATAAGTCAACAGATTTTCAAAAAAAGTTTAAATTAATTTTCCGGGACCGCTTCTCTTCTATCTGAAATAATGGAAGAGAACCCGCCGTGGCAGGTTCTCACAATGATTTTACAATTGAAAGGATTGAGTCAATTCGTCCAGAACAACATGATCTTGAGTTAAGAATGTTACCTTTATTTCCTGATCACTTGCTTCAACTAATGCGTAGGTTCGTTCTCTCCTGCCTCTTGGCAAAAGGATGCTTCCAGGATTCAAGAACAATGTGCCATTATTCATTTCTGCACCGAGTGTGTGTGAATGACCAAAGAAAACAAATTGCGCTCCAACTTCTTCAGCTTGATAACGCAGCTTCATCAGTGACATTTTAATTCCATACAGATGACCGTGCGTCACCATGATTGAATGGCCCTCTACCTTTTCAACAAGATCGTCGGGTAACCTGGCATCCATATCACAGTTTCCCCTCACAACAAGGTATGGGGATAATGCCTGGTCGTCTGCACTTAATTCAGAATCTCCGCAGTGAATCATGGCATCTACGGCAGATTGATACTTCTCTGATAGCTCCAATAGCTCTTCATTTGAACCGTGACTATCACTAACAACCAATAGTTTCATTCCGCTCACCCTTTAGATAAAGTCTGAGATTACGTTCTTAAGCTTTTTCAAGGCATTTCCACGATGGCTGATCTGACTTTTCTCGTCTTGAGATAGTTCAGCCATGGACTTTTGAAGAGTAGGAATGTAGAAAATCGGATCGTACCCAAACCCATTCGTTCCCCTCTTTTCTTGCAAAATCATGCCTTCGCATGTTCCTGTAACGGTTCTGGTTTCCCCATTGGGATCAGCAATCGCTAAAACACAGTGAAAACGTGCGGTACGGTCGGATTCTTCAACAGATTCAAGCTCACTTAATACCTTGTCCATGTTCGCCTCGTCACTCTTCTCTTCACCGGCGTAGCGTGCAGAATACACTCCCGGGCGGCCTTCGAGGGCATCGATGGCCAAACCTGAATCATCGGCTATCACCAGTACTCCCAATTCCTGCGCAACCGTTTCGGCCTTTAATATGGCATTTTCTTCAAACGTTTCACCGGTTTCTTCAACATCTTCAATGTGAGGAAGGTCTAGTAATGTTTGTACCTCATACCCGTATGGAGCAAACATATGTTGAAACTCTTTTGCTTTTCCCCTGTTTTTCGTGGCTATGATCACTCGTTTTGTCATCTACAGTCTCATCCCTTTATTGAAATCTTTTTACTATATCCCCTAATGATTGTTGCTGAATTTGGAATATCTCGTGGATTCCTTCTTGTCCAAGTTTTAACAGTTGCTTCAATTGGTCCATCGTAAAGGTTGCTTCTTCCCCTGTTCCCTGCAGCTCTACAAATTCGCCTTCACCCGTCATGATGATGTTCATATCCACCAATGCGCTACTATCTTCAATATAATTCAAATCAAGAACCGCCCCGTGCTCTTCAACAATCCCCACACTTGTGGCTGCCAAGAAACTTTTCAGTGGAAAAGAAGATATTTTTTTGCTGTCTTGAAGCTTAGCCACTGCCATTGCCGTAGCAACGAAAGCCCCAGTGATCGAAGCCGTTCTTGTCCCGCCGTCTGCTTGAATGACATCACAATCAATCCAGATTGTACGTTCTCCTAACGCATCCAAATCGACTACAGCTCGGAGCGCCCTTCCAATAAGACGTTGAATTTCCATTGTTCTTCCTGAAACCTTCCCTTTAGAAGATTCACGAATGTTTCGCGTTTCCGTTGCTCTTGGCAACATGGAATATTCAGCCGTGATCCACCCTTTCCCACTGTTTCTCATAAAAGGAGGCACTCGTTCTTCGATGCTGGCATTACAAATGACCTTTGTTTCTCCAACCGTTATGAGGACGGAGCCTTCCGGATGCTTCACATAATCTGTCTCGATTTCAATATTCCGCAATTGATTCTTTTCTCTACCATCTGTTCTCATATCATTACCTCCTGTATTTTCGTACGTTATGTAAAAACGGTCTAATCAAAAATAGAAGAGGTGGCATTATGCCAACCTCTTTTCAGATGTTTCTATAATAGTATATCAAAAAATCGTTATTTAAAAACTAATTGCATTCACATTTTCTGGTCTTGTCACTGGTTCGGTGATGGTTTCGCCGTCTTTTGACACTACCGTTGCTTCACCATTCACTAAAACAGAGACTCCTTTAATCCCTTTTTGCTCTGTCAAAGAAAGAACGAGAGAATTTAACATATGTTCAGAAACTATTTTTTCTTCAAGGCTTCCATAAATTGCTTCGTTAAAGTTCAATGTAACGGTTCCGTCTTCAAGCTTCGGATCGTCTAATAGTTTGGCACCTGTAAAATCACTTGCAAGTGCAGAAGAGTATCCTGGTCCATCAATCAACTCTTTCACAACCGCCGTGACTTCATCCACTGAATTTGAGCTTACGCGTTTAGTAACAGGCACGTAATACGTTTTATCATCCGTTTGCGATACATAATACACCGTTAGTGGTTTTGTGCTCGTAGGATCCACCACACCGGAAGTATCCACGTTAATACCGACTTTTCTCGTTAATCCTTTTTCATCAATCGGTGTTCCGTTAACAGGCATTTCAGTCAGTGGATATCCATTCACTCTAAGCTCTACTTTTTCAACTGAATCAAATTGAGTAAGCGTCCACGTGACGGATTGAAGAATTTTCTGCTCATCTTCAGGCTGGTAGTTATTGAATTCCGGAGAGAAATCGGCAATGGCCGTTCCGTCTTTAATATCGACCGTCACTTGCGTATCCGCCGGAAGCACGGCTCTAAAGCCATTCGGCAGCACATTTTGAACCGGTCCATTTACGACCAGATACTCAAGAGCTTGTTTTGCCACACTTTCTTCACCTGGGAGCGGAAGCGATTGTGAGACAACATACCCCTTTTTATCGATTAGATAAAGCTCTGTCATGACCGTTTCAGCAGTTGCTTCTTCCTTGCTCACTTCTTTTTCTGCGTCTTCTCCTTTAGCCGTATCCACTTTCTCCCCTTCTTTTAAGTAGGATAGGTCTTGAGGAGGATCAATTTTCTCTTTATCATCACCGAAACTGAGTAATCCACAACCTGAAAGATATACAGAAGAAGCTAAAACCGTTACAGCAATTGACACCTTTGCTTTTTTTGCCATTGGGAAACCTCCTAAAAGACAGTTTGTACTAACATGTATACGAGCCCGCTCTATAAAATAGACCGAAACTTTTTGAAAATAAAAGAACCATCCGATCACAAGATACTAATCCTGTAATCGAATGGTTTCTGCTTTCACTTCTCCGACTGTCAGCCAATCGGAGGCAATGCGTGAAAAGATGGCCGAAGACCCTGTGTTGAAAAAGCGGTGTTCAGGCTTTTGTACTCCCCTGTATAGGAGGTTGTAATAATCAAGAATCGTACTTACTTCCCGTGCCGTTTCATCTCCAGAGCTTATCACACTGATCTCCGGACCCATGTAGGCTTTGATCTTAGGCTGTAATAGCGGGTAGTGTGTGCACCCCAGAATCAGCGTATCGATATCCGTATCTTTAATGGGGCGGAGAGTCTCTTCTACGATTTCTTCCGCCATGGAGCTATTGTATTCTCCACTTTCTACTAATGGGACAAATTTCGGACAGGCGAGTGACGTGACATCCAAGCTGCCGTGCAGGGAGTGGAGCGCTTCTACATAGGCACCGCTATTAATCGTCCCCACTGTTCCAAGGACACCTATTCTCTTATTATGAGTATGCTTGATTGCCGCTCTGGCCCCAGGGTGAATGACGCCTATAACCGGGATGTCCAAATGGGTCTGAATTTCATCCAGCACAACCGCAGTGGCGGTATTACATGCGATGATCAGCATCTTCATATCATATTTCATGAGATATTGGGTCATTTCCCATGTGAATGTTTTCACTTCTTGAGCTGTTCTGGGTCCGTAGGGACAACGGGCTGTGTCACCAAGATAGTAGATGGTCTCTTTCGGTAGCTGACGCATCACTTCTCTGGCAACGGTAAGCCCCCCAACCCCAGAATCAATGATGCCAATTGGTTGAATCACGTTATTCCCTCATTCTGGTTTCATTTCTTGATGAAGCTTTGCTAAATTATCTTTTAATAGTAACACTTCTTGTTCGGAAAAATCCGTCAGGACACTCTGTAAATAATTTTGCCTTTTATTGATGACTTCTTCAATAATTCTTTCGCCCTCTTTTAGCATATGAATCCGGACGACCCTGCGATCATTTTCATCCTTCACGCGTTCCACCAACTGATTTTTCTCCATTCTATCCACGAGATCGGTTGTGGTACTGCAGGCAAGGTACATTCTATTTGAAAGATCACCAATGGTCATATCACCATATTCAAATAACCACTGCAGTGCGATGAACTGAGGCGGGGTGATGGTGTACTGACTCAATATTTCCCTTCCTTTTTGTTTAATGATCGATGATATGTAGCGCAGGTCTTTTTCTATATCTGCAACAACTTGTAATTCTCCAATGATTTCTTTAGAATTCGTCATGATTACTCTCCTTTTAAAATCAGAAACCGGATATGTACTCCTTATTGAAACGGGAATCGATCACATAAGACCTTCCTGTTTTAGCTTCTATTATATGATGGGACCTAAGTGACCTTTCTTTCAGCCTAGACTTCCCCTACTAGCATTTTCGCTCTTTTTTTGTAAAAATTCAAGACAAGTTCACAAATGGTCCAGAACTAAAAGAGACTGACTCTCATTCAAACATTAATAGGTATCCGCGGAAGACCCGTTAATTGTTTGTCATTAGAATCAGTCCCTTACAATTAAAGCTTGAGTTCCCCCATGCGAAGAAGCTCTACAACAGCTTGAGATCGCCCCTTCACTCCAAGCTTTTGCATGGCGTTGGAAATATGATTCCGAACTGTTTTCTCGCTAATAAATAGATCACTAGCTATTTCTTTAGTTGTTTTGTCTTGAACTAACAGTTCGAATACTTCTTTTTCTCTTTTGGTGAGCAACGGTTTGTGTGTAAAATCATTGTCCTTCAATTATGGTAACCCTCCTTGCCTTCGCCAGCTTTAAACCGCGGGGATGGGTATTGTGGTCGTCAGAATATCATATGTGAAGGGAGGGTTTAGAGTGACATAGAGGAGGAAGTTAAATGAAAAATAGGCAACGGTTTTCACAACACACTACAATGGGCTAAGAAACCGCCATTTTGCAGTCAAGCTTCGCCTTCATTTCTTCCGTCCAAGGGACACCTTTTCCAGTCTGTTTTGATATTTGGACCATGGTTCCTCTACCTGTAAAGCAAACCTCTTCTTTTTCATTCAGACCCATATAGTGTAAATCCACTGAAGATTTCCCCACACTATTCGCCTTTACACAAACCTTCAGCCGTTCGTCGAAGAATACTTGTTTGACAAAATCACATTGTAGATCTGCAACGACAGGAATCGTATCGTGTTCAGGTTTTACCCAGTTTTGCATAAATCCTTTGTGTTTAAAAAATTCGATTCTAGCTTCTTCGAAATAAGTGAATGGAATTGTATTGTTCATATGTCCAAACATATCAGTCTCGGAAAACCGAACCTTTATATGGATTGAAAATGAAAATTCTTTTTGCCATGTTGCTATATCTTCAATGTATGTAAAATGTTTCAAATTGGCTCCTCCTTTTGGGAAATGAATATAAAATAAGAAAATGAATGACCATTCATTATTTATTATAATCTTTTTCTGATAAATAAGAAACCTATTAAGGACAAAAAAAGCACTCCCCGAAGGAAAGTGCTTTTTGACTTTTACGTTTAATCAACCATATGGTCGCTTCCGAAGAAGTTTTTAAACATTTGGAAAGTGGTCTCTCTATTCAGAGCTGCAATCGATGTCGTAAGAGGAATCCCCTTTGGACATGATTGAACACAGTTTTGAGAGTTCCCACAGTTTGCAAGGCCTCCGTCTCCCATGATCGATTCAAGACGCTCATCCTGGTTCATGGCACCCGTTGGATGGGCATTGAACAAACGGACCTGTGATAATGGAGCAGGACCGATGAAGTCCGATTTGCTGTTTACATTAGGACATGCTTCCAAACAAACACCACATGTCATACATTTAGATAATTCATACGCCCATTGACGTTTTTTCTCCGGCATACGCGGTCCGGGACCAAGATCGTATGTTCCATCAATCGGAATCCATGCTTTTACTTTCTTTAAGCTGTCGAACATGCGGCTGCGGTCTACCTGCAGGTCACGAACAACAGGGAAAGTACGCATAGGCTCCAAGCGGATCGGTTGTTCCAATTGATCAACTAAAGCGGTACAAGATTGTCTTGGTTTCCCGTTGATCACCATTGAACAAGCTCCACATACTTCTTCCAGACAGTTCATATCCCAGTTAATCGGAGTAGTTTGTTCCCCTTTTGCATTGACCGGATTACGACGGATTTCCATAAGTGCAGAAATAACGTTCATATTCGGACGGTAATCAAGCTCGAACTCTTCTTGGAAAGGGGCTGTTTCCGGGCCATCTTGACGAGTAATGATAAAACGGACTCTTTTGTTTTCACTCATCATTTATTTCCCCCTTTTTTCTTAGAATAGTCACGCTTCCGTGGTGCAATCAGTGAAGTATCTACTTCCTCGTAATGGAATTCAGGTGAATTCGTTGCGGCATTGTATTTAGCCATCGTTGTCTTCAGGAATTCTTCATCATTACGTTCAGGGAAGTCAGGTTTATAGTGAGCTCCACGGCTCTCGTTACGATTTAAAGCACCGATTGTAATAACACGGGCCAGTTGCAGCATGTTCCACAATTGACGTGTGAATGTTGCCCCTTGGTTGCTCCATTTAGCCGTGTCATTGATATTGATGTTTTGGTAACGTTCCATTAATTCCTGGATCTTTTCATCTGTCTGTTTAAGCTTATCGTTATGACGTACAACGGTTACGTTATCCGTCATCCACTCACCAAGTTCTTTATGAATGACATAAGCATTCTCAGTACCATTCATGGACATGATGTTGTTCCATTTTTCTTCTTCCTGTTTCACATAACGATCGAATAGAGAAGAAGGGACGGATTCAACTGTTTTCTCAAGCCCTGAGATATATTTAATAGCATTAGGACCTGCAACCATACCACCATATATAGCGGATAGTAATGAGTTCGCCCCTAAGCGGTTACCTCCGTGCTGAGAATAATCACACTCACCAGCAGCGAATAAACCAGGGATATTGGTCATTTGATCATAATCCACCCATAGTCCACCCATTGAATAGTGAACCGCAGGGAAGATTTTCATTGGTACTTTACGCGGGTCATCACCCATGAACTTCTCATAGATTTCGATGATTCCGCCAAGCTTAATATCAAGCTCTTTTGAATCTTTATGAGATAGATCCAGGTAAACCATGTTTTCACCGTTAATACCAAGTTTTTGGTTTACGCACACATCAAAGATTTCACGTGTTGCGATATCACGGGGTACAAGGTTTCCGTATGCAGGATACTTCTCTTCAAGGAAGTACCACGGCTTTCCATCTTTATATGTCCAGACTCGTCCACCTTCACCACGTGCCGATTCACTCATGAGGCGAAGCTTATCGTCCCCTGGAATGGCTGTCGGGTGAATTTGAATGAACTCACCATTTGAATAGTAAGCACCTTGTTGATAGACGATCGATGCGGCTGAACCTGTATTGATAACAGAGTTGGTGGATTTACCGAAGATAATCCCGGGTCCTCCAGTTGCCATGATCACTGCATCAGCTGCGAACGATTTAATTTCCATCGTTTGAAGGTTTTGAGCAACGATTCCTCTTGCCACTCCTTCGTCATCGACCACGACGCCAAGGAATTCCCAACCTTCGAACTTATTCACAAGCCCTGCTACTTCATGACGTCGAACCTGCTCGTCCAACGCATATAATAATTGTTGACCAGTCGTAGCACCAGCGAAAGCTGTTCTATGATGCTGCGTTCCACCGAAACGACGGAAATCCAGTAATCCTTCCGGTGTACGATTGAACATTACTCCCATACGATCGAGTAAATGAATAATCCCCGGTGCCGCTTCAGTCATTGCTTTAACAGGTGGTTGGTTCGCTAAGAAATCCCCACCATATACTGTATCATCAAAATGTTCCCAAGGAGAGTCTCCTTCTCCCTTGGTATTAACGGCTCCGTTAATACCACCTTGTGCACATACAGAGTGAGAACGCTTAACGGGTACCAGTGAGAATAAATCTACTTGCGTTCCTTTTTCTGCTGCTTTAATTGTGGCCATCAGGCCGGCTAAACCGCCACCGACAACGATGATTTTGCCTTTACTCATCGTGACTCACTCCTTTTCCTACCATACTTCGAGAGCACTTATTTAATCTATTAGACTCGTATCTATTTCTTCTTATACGAAGGCAAAAATTGCACGCATTCCGACAACCGATAACGCTACAAAGATTCCGATCGTAACATATGTAGCAATTAATTGAGAACGAGGTGAAACTGTAATTCCCCAGCTCACGCAGAATGACCATAAACCATTCGCAAAGTGGAAGATTGTTGAAAGAACACCCAGCACATAAAACCCTAGCATAAATGGATTAGATAAGATGTTTTCCATCATTTGAAAGTTCACTTCAGCCCCAAATGCTGCTGCTACTCTTGTTTCCCATACATGCCAAGTAACAAAAATAAATGTGATTACTCCAGACACACGTTGAAGTAAAAACATCCAGTTACGGAAATAGCCAAACTTACTTGCATTGTTCTTAGAAGTGAATGCAATGTAAATTCCGTAGATTGCATGGAAATACAATGGAAGGAAGATGATAAAAATTTCAAGGATATAACGGAAAGGTAAACTTTCCATGAAGTGTGCCGCCTGGTTAAATGATTCTTCCCCGCCAGTGGCAAAATGGTTCACGACTAAATGTTGTGTTAAAAATAATCCAACTGGAATAACACCTAGCAATGAATGAAGCCTGCGATAATTAAATTCTCGATTTCCAGCCATGATTTACCCCCCTTAATGATAAAATATGAATTCGTTTTCTAATGCACTTGTAAAGTATGACTAGACGACGATACATATTTTATATTGTAACAATAATGTGACATGTTCATTTTACTCCCAAGGAGTGGAAGCGTCAAGAAAACGTATACATAATTTCGACAATACCGCAAAAATATTTTCAATTTATTGATAACAGAAAAGATGAGGTATCGTCCCGTTAAATGTTCGAAAATTCAAATAAATATTAAATAAAAGTTATATCACCAAAATATCCCAAGGTCATTTTTCAAGGTATGGGATGATAAATCCCCTTTTCATGTATATAATAGTTTTATAGAAAGAGGGGATTTACTTGGAACAGAAAAAAGAAGTAGTACATCAACCGTCCGTTCCAATCTTCGGATATGAAATGTTACGTGACATATTGATTCCAGAAATTTTAGGAAAGCATACTCCCGATATATTATACTGGGGTGGAAAACAGCTCTCTCGGAAATTCCCCCTTCAGTCATCAGAGGAACTGATATCGTTCTTCGCTGAAGCCGGCTGGGGAACTCTTACACTGCTGGAACAAAAAAAGAATGAGATGACCTTTGAAATAAGCGGACCGGTGTTAGAACGACGCCTTGCCTTAAAGTCGGATGTAACATTCAAACTGGAAACGGGCTTTCTAGCCGAACAAGTACAGTTACAAAAGAAATGTGTGGCAGAAGCTGCCGACGAACTACATAAACGAAGTCAGTCAGTGAAAGTGATTGTAAGATGGGACGAGAAAGATAAAGTAGAATAGTCCCTGCACAACCTACTACTAATACTTTAATAAAGGGTTGCCCCTATCGATGGGGCAACCCTTTTTCACTTGTCCCGTTCTCTGCTACTTTAGTATTATAACGTGATTTCTTCCATCTTCACCGCGTCCAGGTTAAAAGCAGTATGTAAGACGCCTGCTGCTTTTTGCATATTTTTCTCGTCTACGACTGCCGATACTTTGATTTCAGATGTGCTGACCATTTTCACCACGATGTCGTTTTGAGCCAGTACTTCGAACATCTCAGCTGCCACCCCTGGATTGGAGATCATACCGGAGCCGACGATCGATACTTTTGCAAGCTCACTTTCATGCTCAACATGGGTAAAGCCTAATGGCTCTTTGTTCCGTTCCAGAACAGCAAGGGTTTCCTCCAGGTCTTGTTCTTTAATAGAGAATGATAAATTGGTCGTATTCTGATCGGTCTGGCTCTGAATGATAATATCTACATTCAGGTGATTTTGGGCTAAGGTGGTAAACACTGAAGATAGTCCCGTTAATGCGTTTCCCAGTCCAAATACAGTTACACGGGTGATTTCCCCTTCAAAGGCTACGCCTCTCACGATCAGGTTTTGTTCCATGCTTGCTTCCTCCTCAATATACGTTCCTTCAACTTTTTCAATACTGGATCTGACCTCTAACGGAATTTGATAATTCTTGGCAAATTCCACTGCCCGTGGATGCAGGACGCCAGCCCCTAAATTAGCCAGTTCCAACATTTCATCATAGGAAATGGACGGTAACTTTCTTGCCCCTTTAATATAACGCGGGTCCGTTGTGTATACCCCGTCTACATCTGTATAAATATCACAGCGTTCTGCTTTCAAGGCAGCCGCGATTGCAACGGCGGTTGTATCCGACCCGCCACGTCCGAGAGTTGTAATTTCCCCCGCTTCAGTCATCCCTTGGAATCCTGCTACGATCACCACTCTTCCCGATTGAAGGTGACTCATCATCTTTTCAGTATGAATATTGGTGATCCTTGCATTGCTGTGAACGGATTCCGTCTCGATCCCTGCCTGCCAGCCTGTGAATGAGATGGCATCATGTCCGGATTGAATCAGGGCCATCGTGAGAAGCGAAATGGTGACCTGCTCTCCTGTAGAAAGAAGCATATCCATTTCTCTCTTACTTGGTTGCGATGTAATCTCCCTTGCCAATCCAACGAGTGTATCAGTCGTTTTCCCCATGGCGGATACGACGACCACAACATCATTTCCTCTTTCTTTTTCTTCTGCGATTCTTGACGCAACATTTTGAATTCTTTCCACAGAACCTACTGAAGTCCCACCGAATTTTTGAACAATAATACTCACAGCTTCTCCCTCTTTCTCAATCGAGTGCTTCGTTAAGACTCATTTTTTGATGGTGAAGAGTACAATCACAATCATCCTAAACGTTCATGGAACAGGTTCATCACCTGCGCTGGATAATAAAAAAAGCAATGAGAATAATATCTCATTGCTTAATGAACATACAGCAGAACATACTAAATAGGTTCATGGGCATTGTGAGATAGCTCTCCAAGATTGAATCATCTTGACAATCCTACATTTCTTAAACGTAGAACCAGCGGAATCGGCATGAGACTAAGACCACTTCGGCGAATCTCCCCTTTCCAGGCATCTCAACAGAGCTCATACTCCTCTTTACCTGTACTTTTGAAGTTCGCACCTCTATCACCACTTTAAAAAGTGATAATGTTATAAATTTTCGTTAATTATAGCATACAAAAAATTGTGATTCAATGCACATTTTGAAAATAAATTCATATTATTATTGATTTACATCCTAGTTTTTATTGCCAATTTGCAGGAGCGAGTAGTGGTTGATTTCCGCTCCAGGTGCTCGCTTTCCGCGGGGCGTGAGTTGAGCCTCCTCGGGCTTCGCCCTGCGGGGTCTCAACTTTCCCGCTATTCCCGCAGGAGTCGAGCACCTTCCGCTACAATCAACTATCATAGTCAACAAGTTACTTCAAAACCATTATAAAAACAACACTCTTTTAAATATGAGCTCAATCAAAAGAAAGCACATACTTCCTTGTTTCTACTATTACCTACTTCAATTTTTCGACTAATACCTTAGCAACAGCTTCCGGAATCCCTATTTCAATAAATTCCTCCACCGTCGCTTCTTTCATTTTCTTCATGGAGCCAAAGTGTTTAAGAAGCTGTTTTTTTCGTTTCGGTCCGATGCCGTCAATGTCGTCAAGGGTGGACTGGAAGGCGCTTTTTCCTCTGAGCTGTCTGTGGAAGGTGATGGCAAATCGGTGGACTTCATCCTGGATCCGCTGCAGCAAGTAGAATTCCTGGCTTCTCTTTCCAAGAGGGACGATTTGCAATGGATTCCCATACAGCAGTTCCGACGTCTGATGCTTATCGTCTTTCGCAAGGCCGCCAAGCGGGATATCCAACCCCAACTCATTCTCAATGACATCCCTCGCCGCTTCAATCTGCCCTTTCCCCCCATCGATTATAATGAGATCCGGTAAAGGAAGACCATCTTTTAGAACTCTCGTATACCGTCTGCGAACGACCTCCCTCATGGATTCATAATCATCAGGGCCTTTCACGGTTTTAATCTTATACTTTCGATACTCATTCTTCGCAGGCTTTCCGTCAAGGAATACAATCATCGCAGACACAGGGTCCGTACCTTGGATATTCGAGTTATCAAATGCTTCGATCCGGAAAGGAGTATAAATCCCCATATGCTCCCCTAGACGTTCTATCGCTTTAATCGTCCGCTCTTCATCTCTTTCAATCAGGGCGAACTTTTCTTCGAGTGCCTGTTTCGCATTCTTTTCGGCAAGCTTGACCAACTCTTTCTTCTTTCCCCGTCTTGGCTTGGTGATTTTCACCTCTATCAGCTTAGCCGCCAATTCTTCATCAATCTCCTCAGGTAAAAAAAGTTCCTTTGGCTTAAAATGATTGGATTTCGAATAAAACTGACCTAAGAAAGTCAGAAATTCGTCCTCGGGTTCATTGTAGAGTGGGAAGAGTGACACATCCCTTTCAATGAGCTTGCCTTGACGCACAAAGAATACCTGTACGCACATCCAGCCTTTATCAACGGAATATCCGAACACATCCCGATCAGTGAAATCGGTCATGGTCATCTTTTGCTTTTCCATTGTCGCTTCAATGTGAAGGATTTGATCACGAAATTCCTTCGCTCTCTCAAATTCCAGATTCTCTGATGCTTCATTCATTTTCACCGTTAATTGATTCTTAATCTCTTTGTATCCGCCATTCAGGAACCTGGAAATTTCGTCAGTCATTTGTCTATAGGTGTCTTTGCTTACTTCTTTGATACAAGGAGCCAGACATTGACCCATATGGTAGTAAAGACATGCCCGATCAGGAAGGGTGGTGCATTTTCGCAACGGATACAGACGATCCAGGAGCTTTTTCGTTTCATTTGCAGCTCCTACGTTAGGATACGGACCAAAGTACCGGCCTTTCCCCCTTTGGACTTTGCGGGTCGTAATAAGTCTTGGGTGTCTCTCGTTCGTTAACTTGATAAACGGATAGCTTTTATCATCCTTTAACATGACATTGTATTTAGGGTCATATTTTTTGATCAGGTTCATTTCAAGCACAAGGGCTTCCAGATCAGATGAGGTCATGATGTATTCGAAGTCCTCAATTTCACCTACCAGCCGTTGAGTCTTGGCATCATGAGAGCCGGTGAAATAAGAGCGTACACGATTCTTCAAAACTTTTGCTTTCCCCACATAAATAATCGTACCTTGTCTGTCTTTCATCAAATAACATCCCGGCTGATCCGGTAATAGAGCTAATTTATTCGTAATGGTAGGGTTCATCGTCTCTCTCCCTTCTTGTCTGCCCATTTATAGACGGTGATGGTTGAATAAACAGGATCGAATAGCTCCTGTGAATGGAATACTTGGACTTTTTCTATTTTTTCATCAAGGTTTTCAATACCCTGTTGTTCGAATCCTTTAACCACTGCTCCGGTCAGGTAGATCTCTTTATTCGTATGCTGAATGTCCTGAAGGAATTGAGAATAGGTTAACACACGCTTATGTGAGTAAGGTGCATCCAGGTAGGAGTATACTCTTGTTTCTTCCCATGTGTACACCACAATCGGACTTTTCTCATTTTGCTCTGTGAAGTATGACTCTGTTTTGTAGACGGCGGGTGAAGAAAGGTGATAATCGGTCAACACGCCCACACTCGTTCCTATATGCAAAATAAACCACAAACTCAGAGCGATGATTTTCATTGCATTGAGTTTTTTCATCCACCCTATTAACAAGAAAAATGCTGCTAATATGGCCAGTGGCAGAATATGTCTCGGTTTATCAATATTTTGTGCAAATAACCCCCAGATAAAATAGGAGCTAAATGCAATCAGGAGCAATATAGTGCCTGTACCAGGTTTAGTCCGCTTTCCAGTCATTTTTACACTTAATAAAAATAGAAGCGCCGTGATGACCATATTAGAAAGTGATTGTGTAAATAATCCGTTCCAGCCTATATTGATAAATATATAATTCCATAACCTTTCAAAAAATCCTGTATTCGACTCTACCGTTCCTCCCCATTCCGTAAAGTGTCCGTCGGTAAACCCAAAGGCAATCTGTAGCAGGGTCTGAAGGCTCCCTGCATTGGCAGCCAGTGCCGATAGCCACACCCCTTGGGAAAGTATGAGAAGAGTCAGATGAAAAGCGATGGCTTTCACCTTTTCTGAACCATTGCCACTCTCCTTCCAAAACACAAACCAATAGTAGAGGATCCCCGTACCAAACCCGATATAGGATAATCGTATACCCATCAAGATGGCAAATAGGAGAATGGGAAGGACAGCCGCATCCTTCGTCTTAAGTATGACAGCCCGGTGCAGACTCCATAAGTACCACCATAATACCGGGATAGCCGCACCTTCACTCATAGCTTGAACAGTCATCGCACTCGGATAAGAAAGGGAAAAGAGTAAAAGCGTCGCAATGATGGCTTTTCTTCTCTCAAGATAATGGCCAAATAGCCAATATACAGGAAGAATCGAGCTAACCAGCAAAATCGTATTAAAAAGCTGAAGGGATAGAACCGCGTCATCAATAAAGATGCGAACCATCATTCCCCCGAAAATAAAAAAAGGGTACCCTGGAAAATGAGGCTGCATCTTCAATAAATCAAATTCAATCACGCCCAGAGCATAATCAACTTCGTCCCAGCTTGAAGCATAGGGCGGAAGCAATATAAGTCTGTATATAAAGTACAGGCTGAAGACAACCAGTATACTTATCATCCATTTGTTCAAATGTTTATCGATCATTGTTTTTCCCCTGTTTCTCTCCAAATAAAAACCAACTCAGTTTGAAAACCTTCTTAGCCTATTGTAAGGCTTTATAAGAAAGGTTTCCAATCATGAGTTGGTTCAGGGGGATTTAAGCATTTATTGATTTCACATCATCCGATTTTTTGATTGTCTTTTTCTGTTGTTCCATCCCCGCAGGCACGGACTTTCGGTTAAAAGGGTTAATGAGTTTATCCGTTCGGATCAGGTAAATCCATAAGAATACGAATCCGAAGTAGAACCAATAGGCAAGCACCTGTTCAATCGTCGGGTTGTGGCTATAGCCGAACATTGCCGCCATGAACAGACCAACTTGACCGCTGATCAGAACCTCATTTCCTGTGTCTCTCTCATAGTGAAGCTCATCTTGAAAGTGTTCAGGCATAATTTCCACAAGATTATATACTTCCGCGGGTTTCCCTTCTGCTGTTGTATATAAGGAGCCCATGATCCCAAGATCCTGAAGAATCCCTACTCCTTGAACAAGTAACCCGGCTGCGATGAACATGATCAGCAAACCTGTCACATTAAAGAACGTTTTCAACTTGAATTTCATGGCACCTGAGAAGAACGCATATCCAAGAACCATGGCAAGTAATAAGCCACTGAGCGCTCCGTAGCTTGTGAATACTTTCGTTACGTCTCCTCCACTGATGGCAGCGAAGAAAAATACGGTTTCGACACCTTCACGAAGGACGATCAAGTATGAGTGAATGATCATCGCTGATACGCTGCCTGCCGTTAAGGCCGCATTGATCTTCTTCTCCATTTCCGTGTTGATCCCTTTGGACTGTTTTCTCATCCAGCCAACCATATGAGTCAGCAGGAAAACGGATGCAAACATGATGCCCACCTTCAAGTAAACTTCAGCTCCAAAACTCGAGAACCCTGTCAGGACGACTTGGAACAGTAAAGCGACTAAAAAGCTGGATACAAGTGCAAGCAAGACTCCTACATAAACCCATTTCTTATATTTGTCTGCTTTTAATCTTGTAAGATAAGAAAGAATCAACCCTACAATCAGAATGGCTTCTAAAGACTCTCTCAGTGTAATCAAAAATGCTTGGAAATCCACTTTGTTTCCCCCTTTGTTACCTTGGATTACTGTTTATTTTTACGTCTATTGATCGTAATAAGTACAATAAGAATCAAAATCAGAGCTAGTGAGAAATAGAGCCAGAAGCTTGAGCTTCCCCCTTCTCCCATTCCATCTAAAAAGCCAAGATTCTCTTCGTTTAAATGACTTTCATCGGCTTTTTCAGAAGGAATCGGAAATAATGGTCGAAGTTCTTTGATGATCGACTCTACTTCATTATCGAAAGCATCAGGATCATTATCTTTGCTTCCAATCCCGAACAACCCGGGATTCCCCAAAGAATTTAACGCAGTATCGAATGAAGCATAAATCTTATCTGCCTCTTCCTGGCTTTTTTCTTCAACAACAAATGGTTCCAATACATTAAAAGTCCCTCTTGCTTTGGCAAGAAGAAGTTTCGCCTGACCATAATCGTCGAATTGATCTTGAGCAAAATGCAGTCTTCTTTCGATATTCAGCATCAATGCCGCTCTCCAGCTTTCTAATAAAAGATCCTTGTCTTTTTCTTCGAAAGCTTTGTTTATGTCAGGCTGCACCTTTGAAAAATATAGTTCAAAATCCTTTTCATACGAATCATATATTTTCTTTGCATTATCCCAGTCATCATTCTTCAAGCTGTTTTCGAGCTCTTTATACGCTTCAGCGATTTTCTCTTCTCCTGGATCCCCATAAGAATAAGCAGACGCCTGTGACGGGATAAATATGTAATTGAGAATAAATATCAATGCAAGACTAAAAAAAAGGCTTTTTTTCATATGGAAATCCTCCTGTATTTTCAATGATAATGATTATCATTATACTTGTCAATACGATTTTAAAGGCTTTCAAACGATGTTTCAGAAATTTTGTGAACATTATATTCTATATCCACTTTTTCAACCGGACGTTTCATTTCTTTCGCGATCGCCGGAAGTACATTAAACATATAAGCTTTGAACTTGATGAAGGATTGTCCATTCGTCCGAACTCTATATTCAATCGGAACTTCCTTCATTCTGAAACCTTTACGCATGATATTTAGCGTCACCACTTGAGCATAATTATAGTCATGAATGATTTCAGCATGTTCCATTACTTGTTTGGAGAATGCTCTCATTCCTGATTGACCGTCATAAATCCAGGTTCTCAGCAACACACATTGTAGTAAGGTGAAACAATAATTGCCGAGGCGACGATAGATCCTCATCCCGTCGATGGTCCCCTTAAAGCGGGATCCCATTGTATAGTCTGACTGATTTGTGAAGATTGGCTCTAATAGCTCAGGAATTTGAGATGCAGGATATTCTCCATCCGCATCAATCATGACACCAATATCCGCCCCTTTTAGCAGCGATTCCTTTAACCCTCTTCTTACTGCCGCTCCTAAGCCTGAATTACGTTCCATATGTACGATATAGTCTGCTCCTGCTTCTTCTGCAACCTTAACGGTGTCATCGGTCGACCCATCATTCACGACCAGTACTTCCACTTGAACATCAGGATGAAACTCTCTGGGAATGTCACGGATGACATCCCCGATGGTTTCTTCTTCATTATAAGCAGGCAAAAAAACAACAACCTTCTGTTTATTCACGGTGTTCTTCCTTTCTTCTAAATGCTTCTTCTAATATAGGTCCACGTGCATGGCTCGGGAATGGTGCTCCCAGAATATGAGCGATGGTGCTGGCCATGGAAACAAGACTATGCTTTGATTCAACTTTGCGTCCCTTTTGGATATTAGGTCCATGCATGATAAATGGAACGAAACGCTCTCCTTCATCAAGATGGCCATGTCCCCCGATTCCATCAGCCTGTCCATGATCGGCACAGATAAATAATGTTGTGTTTTCCATCTTGCCTTCCTCTGTCATCCATTGGACAAAGTCTTCAATCAATCGGTCTGCTTCTTTTATCTTTTGCAAATACTCGTCGTATAAAACCCCGCGACTGTGCCCGGTTTGATCGGTCCCGATCATTTGTACGATGAATAAATCCGGATCTTGTTCTTTCATGATATGTTTCGCTTTTTTCATGATCGTCGGATCCGCTTTATCGTTATGCATGACGGCTGTGAACGTATCCACGTCAGACCCCATGGAATCGACCAAATGGGCGACCCCTAAAAGCCTTCCCTTCTTCCCTACTTTCCGTAAAGAGTCAAAGATGCTTTCGACTTTAATCCCCAGCTTCCAAACCATATTCGAGGTGATTCCGTGTTCATATGGATACGTCCCGGTGAACATGGATGAAAAACAGACAACCGTGCGGGCAGGATATACCGTCTCCATGTTGGAGAATTCTGTTCCTTCTGCCTTGAGGGAATCTAAAAACGGGGTTTCCGCTTCTTGAAAACGTTCCTTCCTCATCCCGTCCACCACAATGACCACTACACGATCTGCCCGATCTTCTTTCCAATCTTCCGCCTCTTTTGCATATTCTTCATACATCTTTGGCTTCCAATCGAATAAATAACGGTGAAGAATGAAGGTGAAAACCAAAAGACCCCCAAAGAAGCTTAAAAACTGAACGATTGGCAGCTGCTGGCTTGTATCGAGGAGTGAGTACGTGTACTGCCAGTAAGCCAACAATAATAGAAATTTAGGAAGCTGCTCCTGGGCATTTCCACTTGTAGAGTCACTGTTTTTCAGTACGAGCTTCCAGAACCTTGTGAAGTTAAGCCACGACGTTCCGATGCGTAAGTGATAATATAATGTTCCCCAGAATAAAATCGTGAAGAAAAAGTATAGACCGATTCCTAACAGGGATAACCCGAGATTCCATTCCCATCCAATGATTAAGTAAGCTACAATCGGCAGCCACAGGTAGTTCCTTAAAAACAAGGGGAAATCATAAACAAAAAATAATATAAAAAGTGGCAGGGTGATCGCTAAACTAATTGTGAAATTCAGCCAAAATGGTAACGAGGCAAAATCACCAAGATGAAAGAGAAGCATCGTACCTACAGTAAAAATGGGTGTGAAGGGTTTTCCTTCATTTAATAAATTCCAGCAGCGTGCTGCTACCTTTTCAAACTTAGAGGCGCTTTTCACTTCATGCCCCTCCTTTTCTTTTACTTAACTTTTTAATGAGTGTCAGTGAAATAGGATACTTCACCAGCGCATACAGTCCAACAGAATAGGAGAATATGAATTTGATCCCATGTGTCAGAACTGCGATGGTAATACCTGTTTCCATCGTAATTGAAAATTGATTGAGGCCAAAAGCCATGATCGTTTCATAATTCGCAAGCCCACCGGGTGTAATTTGAAAGACCTGACCGAGAATGGTTAGGCTATTCACCCAAATACCCTGAAAGGTCGAGATTCCTGTATTCGTTGCGATGCATACAGACAGCAACAGGGCCGCTTCCAATATCCAACTGATGAAAACAAGGAAAAATGCATAGGAAAATCCCCTCCCCTTTATGAGAGAGAGCGTGACATTCCATTGCTGATAGAGGAATTGACGCTTGTAATAAGAGATCCATCCTATCACCAATAAGATGATTCCTCCGACAAATAAAATGACATCTGTTGATAGTGGGTTTTCTAATGCTACAAACGATATCCCCAATGATACGAGTAGACAGAGTGAAAGGATATCCATCAGCCTTACTATAATAACAGATTGAGCCGAAGCTGATTTAGATAATCCTTCTCTTTCATATAAAATATACGAACGGAGAACGTCCCCGCCCTTGATGGGCAGCAGATGATTGAGTGCCAAGCTGTACCAAAGACCATACATGGCACTGGAAAGCTTGATTTGATCACCTAGAAGTTTTTTCGTGGCTATCCCTTTTAAATAGAAAGAGGAACCGTAAATGACCATACCCGAAATCACTATGACAGGATGAAGGATCAGCTGGTATAAAAACCGTTTAAACTGCTCATGGTCCCATCCCGTTGCAATGAACCATATAAAATAGCAAATGATTCCGAGTCCGATAATGAACTTAAGAGATTTATAAATGCTTTTCATTTTGTTTTGCCCACAGAATGGTATTCCCTATTCCCTCTTCAATGGTGGTGGTTGGGAAATATCCCAGGTGAGATTGAGCCTTTGAAATATCTGAATGAGTAGAAAAAACATCCCCCGGGCGATAAGTATCATAGTTCACGTTCATTTCAGGAAAATGGTGACGAAGAATCTCTAACAATCTAGTCATTTTCACTACCCGACCACTTCCCAGATTATAGGTTTCTCCTCTTTTCCCCTTTTGTAAGGTTAATTCAATCCCGTGGATGATATCATCGATATACGTATAGTCCCGTCCACTATCACTGCCAAAGATGGAGATGGACTCGTTTTTCAGAAGTTTCGAAATGAATTTAGGAATTGCCATATCCGGTCTTCCCCATGGGCCATACACCGTAAAGAAGCGAAGGATGTTCACATGCATATCGTACATATGTGCATACATATGGCAGAAGCTTTCTGCACTCCACTTCGAAGCAGCGTATGGAGAAATGGTCATACCGTCTGCATCCTCTTCCTTTAACGGCATTCCCGGCTTATCCCCATAAACAGAGGATGAAGATGCAAACAAGAAATGTTTGACTCCGGCTTCTCCACAAGCCTCTACAATATTGATGGTGGCTTTAATATCATAATCCACATATTTCAGCGGCTCCTCCAATGAATAGGCCACCCCTGGCAAAGCGGCTAAATGGATGACCGCGTCGGGCTTCAATTCATTGATAATCGCTCTAGTCTTATCGCGATCTATGAGATCAACTTCGTATAAATCCCCAGTAGGGAATTGAATCTCACTCAAGTGCTGTTTTTTTCGATGAGCTGAATAATAGGTATGGAAACAATCAATGATTGAAACCTGATGACCCACTTTGAGAAGCCTTTTTGTCAGGTGCATCCCGATAAATCCCGCACCACCTGTAATCACTATTTTCACTTTCATCACACTCTCTTGACTTTTAGACAATAGGTTTAGTTTAGCACAATCGTGCATGGAGAATAAGAATTACTTACAAATAGAGACTGACCTCAACATAAGGCCAGCCTCCATACACTATATTATAATTGATTCAGGATGTTAAGAATAGCTTCACTATGCTGTTTCGCTTCATCTGCTTTTTCAGAAGAGATCGCTTCAAACCATTTTTGTGAAAGATCAAACAGCTCTTGTGATTTCTCTTCTCCAAGTTGATTCTTCACGTTCACCTCTAGCATTTTAACAAACATATTGCCTTCCATAGCCTCTACTTTTGCTTTCGCAACATCACCAGACTCTACAGCTTCTGCAGCTTCTTCATGATATCCTGTTGCTTTACCTTTGATTGCTTTCGTATAAAGTGAATTTACTTTATCAGCATCAATCGTGGATGGATCATTTTCCAGCGAGAAGATGGAATCCAATTCATTCGCAGCAGCCTCGTCTCCACCAGCTAAAGATCCTTTAATAGCCTGGAGGAAGCCATATCCTTCGGCTTGCATAATCGCTAACTCTTCCGTATTTCCTTCTTCAACCGCTTTGCTGATTTTTTCAGCATACGAATTTGAAGCAAGGTAATAGCTTTGATAGATCGATTTATCTGTCACTTGCTTATAAACAGCAAAGTCTTCCGCATTTGAATCAGCCAATGCTTCTTCCTGAAGAGATAGACCGTTGTTAATGTTTTCTACCATGCTGGATTCACCTGACAATTCATATAAGCTATCACGCTTTTCAGCTGTAGGAATGAATACATTTTCTGCTAAGTACTTGACTTCAGCAAACTTCGCTTTGGCATCATCCGCTTTATCCGCCTCAATGTCCTCAGCTGCTTGGCCCTGTAATCCTTTTTGAACTTGATAGAAATACGATTGTGTCAGTTTATCAATGATTTGACGGGCAACGTTTTTCTCAAGCTCGCCTGATTGACCGCCTGAAATAGCGGCTTCAATCCCTTGAGAAAATTCACCATTCACTTCATTTACCGATGCTTGTAACTCAGAAGTATAAATGTCATTGACAGTCTCCCAATTTACTTCCTTGTCTTCTTTCATCTTCTCTAATTCAGCTTTCATATCTGTGTACGCTTTAACCTGTGATTCTGCATTAAGTGCCATTTCTTCTTTTTCTTCTTTTGGTTCTTCTTGCTTCTCTTCAGAAGATTGATCTGTTTCTTTCGGTTCTTCAGATGTGCTTCCGCAACCTGCTAGTACGGAACCTGTTAAAAGAAATGCTGCGAAAATTTTGGTTAAGTCTCTCTTTTTCATATGTATGTACCCCCAGAATGTATTGAAATATAAATGATAATGATTTTCATTTCCGTTTAAAATTATATCGAGAATGATTCTCATAGTCAACGTTTTTTGAAAATTTTGTTGAAATAAAAGGAGAGAGGGCTCAATCTGCAGCGACAAGCATTATGTACCATCCATAAAACACAAAAAAACACCGGGGCTGTAATGACAGCCCCGGTGTTTTAAAAGTGCTTCTTATGCATGTTTGTTTAATAGTTCAGCAAGTGCTTCCTTAGGTTGGAAACCGATTACTTTATCTACAACTTCGCCGTCTTTAAGGACAACTAAAGTCGGGATACTCATAACCCCGTATTTACCTGCTGTTTCTTGGTTTTCATCAACGTCAACTTTGACGATTTTTACTTTGTCGCCCATTTCTCCATCTAACTCTTCCAGAACTGGAGCGATCATTTTACAAGGTCCACACCAAGGTGCCCAGAAATCCGCTAATACCAGTCCAGAATTTGTTTCAGTTGAAAATGATTGATCAGTAGCATGTGTAATTGCCATTTATATGCGCCTCCTAAAATCTTTGAATGTAACGTAAGTATATCACCGTTTTTTTTGTGATGCTATTAATCTGCTCGTAGGTAATATTCCCTTCAGATAACGGAATATACAGGGAAGAAAAATAAGGATCAGCCATCCGGCTGCATCCTTATTTTCACTACATACTATGTTCATACCCTTTAGACGCTACTTCAAAACGTCAATGGAATTAAGAAGAGGATACCTTAAGCTTTTTAAACTCTTCAGTCAGCATCGGTACCACTTCGAACAGGTCACCCACGATTCCATAATCCGCTACGTTGAAGATATTCGCTTCAGGATCCTTGTTGATCGCAACGATGACTTTTGAATTCGACATACCCGCTAAATGCTGGATGGCTCCAGAAATACCACATGCAATATAAAGGTCAGGCGTTACGACTTTACCTGTTTGACCAATCTGCAGGGAATAGTCACAGTAGTCGGCATCACATGCTCCACGTGATGCTCCTACAGCTCCACCAAGAACATCCGCCAGTTCTTGAAGAGGATTGAATCCATCTTCACTTTTCACTCCGCGTCCGCCGGCAATGATGACTTTCGCTTCAGAAAGGTCTACCCCTTCGCTTGCTTTACGTACGACTTCTTTAATGATTGTGCGTAAGTCTTTAATATCAACGGAAAGGGAAGAAACTTCTCCAGTACGTGACTCATCTTTCGCTAATGGTTCGATGTTATTCGGACGAATCGTCGCAAAAATCACACCGCCAGTCACGATTTTCTTTTCAAATGCTTTCCCGGAATAAATCGGTCTAGTGAAAACGAGGTTCCCGCCAGCTTCTTCAAGATCCGTTGCATCAGAAATCAATCCTGTGCTTAGCTTACTGGCCACTTTAGGAGACAAATCTTTTCCAAGTGCAGTATGTCCGAAGATGATCCCTTCAGGCTTCTCTTGGTCGATAACCGATAGTACGGCTTGAGAATAGCCATCCGGCGTATACTGCTCCAGTTTATCATCTTC
This sequence comes from Rossellomorea sp. NRS-1567, assembly GCF_050467885.1. Classification (NCBI taxonomy): domain Bacteria; kingdom Bacillati; phylum Bacillota; class Bacilli; order Caryophanales; family Bacillaceae; genus Rossellomorea; species Rossellomorea sp. NRS-1567. The sequence continues at coordinate 43,611 of NZ_JBITPL010000026.1, forward strand.
CACAACCACTACTTTGTCCGCACCATATTGAATCATTTCCTCACCTAAAGCGCTTACACTTTTGCCGATTAAAACGGCTACTACTTCTCCGCCTTCAGATACTGTTTTACCTGCCGCAATCGCTTCAAAGGAAACATTACGTAATGATCCGTCCCGAACTTCTCCAAGTACTAATACTTTTCTCGCCATGTTAAATACCCCCTGAATGTTAGTTATTACTATGAGTCAGCCTTATATAACTTTCGCTTCATTGCGAAGAAGTGAAACAAGCTCTGATACTTGAGCATCCAATTCGCCTTCTAACACTTTACCCGCTTCCTTCTTCGGTGGAAGGTAGATTTCAATCGTTTTTGTCTTCGCTTCTACTTCATCTTCGTCTAAATCGATATCATCCAATTCCACTTCATCTAAAGGCTTTTTCTTCGCTTTCATGATTCCTGGAAGTGATGGATATCGTGGTTCATTCAATCCTTGCTGTGCCGTAACCAGTAAAGGTAGGGATGTTTCAATCACTTCTGAATCCCCTTCTACGTCACGTGTGACTGTTACCGTTCCGCCATCAATTTCTAATTTCGTTATCGTTGTTACATAAGGGATGTCAAGCTGTTCTGCCACACGTGGTCCAACTTGTCCAGATCCACCATCGATCGCAACATTACCTGCCAGGATTAAATCTACTTCCTGTTCTTTTAAATAGTGGGCAAGAATTTTGGCTGTAGTGAATTGATCACCATGATCAAGGTCATCCTCTGTGTTGATCAGGACTGCTTTATCTGCACCCATTGCCAGTGCTGTTCTCAGTTGCTTTTCACTTTCTTCTCCGCCAACTGTCACAACCGTCACTTCTCCACCATGTGCATCGCGAACTTGAATAGCTTCTTCCACTGCATATTCATCGTAAGGATTTATGATAAATTCAGCTCCATCTTCAGCAATTTGACCGTTTTGGATCGAAATTTTCTCCTCAGTATCAAACGTTCTTTTCAAAAGTACATAGATGTTCATGCGTAAGTCCCTCCTAATAATGTAAACATTCTTTCCCTTAAAAAGATTTTGACAATTTAACCCCTTTGAATGGGCAGCTTGAACGGAAGCGTCCATTCAATACTGCCCCTCAATAAGAGTTTACTATATTACAAGAATGTATTCTAGCCTTTAAAGTGCGGTTCTCTCTTTTCAACAAACGCTGAAATACCCTCTTTGGCATCCGCCGATACGAAAATTTCACCGAAAAGATCCGATTCTCTCATTACACCTTCATAGAAACGATCATCTTTTGTATAACTTAACAGCTCAATGGCTGCTTTCATCGCCCCTGGGCTTTTCTTCGCTATCTTATCGGCCATTTCCTTTGCTTTATCGAAAAGCTGGTCCTCAGGATATGCTTTATTGGCAAGTCCCCACTGTACCGCTTCAGTTCCGCTGATAGGCTCACTCGTTAATAGCATTTCTGCCGCTTTTGCCCTGCCTACCAATTTCGGCAAGCGCTGGGAGCCGGCAAATCCAGGTACAAGCCCTAACTGAAGCTCCGGTAGACCGAGCTTTGCATTCTCGCTGACCAATCGGATGTGACATCCCATTGCAAGCTCCAAACCTCCGCCTAGAGCTGCGCCATGGATGGCTGCAATGATCGGCTTTGAAAAGTTCTCCATACGCTCAAAAACGTCCTGGCCTTTTTTCGCCAATTTAGAGAATTCTTCACCCGTTTCAATCGTTGTGAATTCTTTAATGTCAGCTCCGGCAGAGAAGAATCGCCCCTCACCCTTCAGTAAGATCACCCGTACTTCAGCATTTTCTTCAAGCTCATCCAGAACTGAATCGATTTCTTTAATAAGTCCACTGGCTAAAGCATTAGCAGGAGGTCTTTGGATTAGAACCGTTGCTACCTTTCCCTCTAATGACCATGATAAACTTTCCATCTCTCATCCCCCTAAACTAATTTAGTTCCTGCCGCCACACCCATGAAGTAATAGTTTGTGAATAGCAGGGACTTGAGCTCCTAAGTCATATTTCTGTTCGTTCATCACCCACGTTGTCACCATTTCATCCAGAGTACCAAAGATCATTTGACGGGCCAGCCGGACATCCAGATCACTTGAAAATTCTCCGGATTCTATTCCGCTAATCAGAATTTTATCGACTAATTGCAGATATCCTTTTAATACATCGTTGATTTTCAAGCGGATATCCTTATTGGATTGCCTGAGCTCAAGTTGGGTCACAATCGCCAGATGGTGATCATCCGACAGAATTTTACAATGATTTTCAATCATCACTAATAATTTCTCTGAAACTGTCTGTTTTCCTGCTATAACTTCCTCAATTTTTTCGACAAAGAGTACCATTTTTTCTTTGAATAACGAAATCAGGATATCTTCTTTATTTTTAAAATAGAGATAAATCGTTCCATCAGCGACCCCGGCCTGCTTCGCAATCTTGGATACTTGTGCCTGATGGTAACCATTTTCTGCTATAACGATAACAGCAGCATCGATAATTTGCTTGTATTTAGGTTTATTTCGTTTCATGAGTTATTGACCTGCCTTAAGAAAATATGAATGACTGTTCATTCATATTTTTATATTAAAAGGTTTCTCTTTACTTGTCAAGAAAAGATGCCTTGTCCAATTTCACAGCAAAAAGAAAAAGCCCAATGGTATTCATTTAACTTGTTTTCTGTTCTTCTTCTGTCTTTTGGCGCTCTTCTTCTACAAGTGCTCTGCGTAATATTTTTCCTACAGCCGTTTTAGGAAGCTCTTTTCTAAACTCATAAATTCGGGGCACCTTATAGGCAGCCAGGTATTTACGGGCAAATTCGTTGAGTTCTTCCTCTGTCAGGACTTCTCCTTCTTTCAGGACCACATACGCCTTTACGGTTTCTCCTCTATACTCATCCGGAACGCCTGCAGCTACAACCTCTTGAATCGCAGGGTGTTCATAGAGGACCTCTTCGATTTCACGAGGGTAGATATTAAAGCCTCCCGCAATGATCATATCCTTTTTGCGATCCACAACATAGAAGTAACCTCTCTCATCCATATACCCCAAATCTCCGGTCAATAGCCAGCCATCCCTTAACGTTTGTTCGGTTTCCTCAGGACGATTCCAGTAACCCTTCATCACTTGAGGACCTTTCACGACGATTTCACCCATTTCATTCGGAGGAAGCGGTTCTCCTGTTTCCAGTGAGAAGATGGCTGCATCCGTACTTGGCCATGGAACTCCTACGCTTCCCTTGATCCTCTCTTTATCCCAAAGGAAATTGGAATGTGTGACAGGTGAAGATTCTGTCAATCCATAGCCTTCAACCAGTTTGCCGCCGGTGACGTCTTCGAACTGCTGCTGCACTTCAACAGGCAATGGGGCGCTTCCACTAAGGCATGAATCGATGGAGGATAAGTCATAATTCTTCAGTTCCGGATGATTCAGCAGGCCGATATAGATGGTAGGTGCACCAGGAAATAGGGTCGGTTTCTGCTTTTGAATGGTTTTCAAGGTTGTTTCCGGATCAAATTTAGGGAGTAAGATCATTTTATATCCCTGCATGACGGATAATATCATAACGGCTGTCATACCATACACATGAAAGAATGGAAGGATTCCAAGGACACGTTCTTCTCCTTTTTTACATTTATAAAGCCACGCGTCACACATGGAAGCATTGGCGACAAGGTTCTTATGAGTAAGCATAACCCCTTTCGGGAAACCTGTCGTCCCGCCTGTGTATTGAAGAAGGGCCACATCGTTTTCAAAATCAAATGCCTGATTGGCACTTTCTGGTTTGGCTGTTTTCATGATCTCCGTAAATAAATGATTCTGTCCTGAATGGTCCACTTTCACAACAATGCCGTATTGTTTCTTCTGGATGAATGGGTAGATGAGATTCTTGGGAAATGGAAGGTAGTCTTTGATAGCGGTTACAATAATGTGCTCAAGTTCAGTATTCTTCATCACTTTGGACACTCTTGGATATAAAATATCCAATGTCAGGATCACCTTGGCACCCGAGTCCTTCATTTGGTATTCAATTTCCCTCTCCATATATAGTGGATTGGTTTGTACGACAATTCCACCTGCATAGAGAATGCCGTAGTACGCGATGACGGATTGAGGAGTATTCGGCAGCATGATCGCCACCCGATCGTCTTTCTTAATTCCAAGCGTCTTCAGGTAATGAGCGAACTTGAGTGCGGATTCATGTAATTCTGTGTAGGTCAACTCCTTGCCCATAAATTGAATGGCTACTTTACTGCTATAAAGGGTAGCTGCCTCAGTTAAATAGGACTGTAGCGGCTTTTCAGTCAGATCGAGCTCCGTGGGAATCTCTGCTGGATATTCAGCAAACCATGGTTTGTTCATTGTAATCCCTCCCTTTGAATATTTAGAAAATTTCTTCTATTCACTATTATAATATAAGGGGACTTCAGTTACAATTTCAATTCAATCCACGCGATACTTTTTTCCTATTTCTTAGGCTTGACCTTCCTTACAGATGATTTTATCAAAGAAAAAAGACTGCCTATTCAACCATATGACAGTCTGCTCGTACATTATTATTATTTTAGCATTGTTTCAATATCCAAGCTCTTTATGATATAAATCTCGATATAAGATCAACCATTTACGTAAAAAACAACATATAAATGATCCCTACGAGTAAAAAGCCCCCACATAGCGTGAGCAAAACCTTTGCCAACGTTTCCATATTCCCTCTCCTTACGATATTCCGGCTCCTATGACATAGGATAAACCAACTGAAATGACTAATGAAATGAAGCCGACTGCCCGATTGTCATTAGCGATTTCTTCATCAATTTTAAATTTGGGTGTGAGAAATTCATAAATGAAATAGCCGATCAGTAGTAGAAAAAAGCCAAACACACCCCACCCGATGGTTGTCAGGATGGTATCGTTATGGCTGATGGAATGGCGGAAAATATTCGCTATCCCGAATATCTTCCCTCCGGTTGCCATCGCCACGGCCAAGTTGCCTTTTTTTATTTCTTCCCAATTCTTATACTTGGTGACCAGTTCGAAGATAGCTAAGAACAGAACCAGACATAAAATGACCACGCTATAATTCCCAGCCGTTTGAACAAATTCATTTTCCCAAAAGTTCTTCATTGTAAAGCTCCCTTTACCGCTTTATTTAAACCACTCTATTTATTGGAGCAGTCTAAAGGCTCTTATTTAAATTGAACGACTGTGACACCGGTTCCACCTTCACCTGCATCCCCGAAACGAATGTTTTTGACCGATCGGTGATTTTTCAAGTATTCCTGCACTCCTTGCCTTAAAGCTCCCGTACCTTTCCCATGAATGATGGAAACGCGGGGATAACCGGCAAGCAGAGCATCATCGATGTATTTCTCCACTCTGGATAACGCATTTTCGAAACGCTCACCACGCAGATCCAGCTCAAGGCTGACGTGAAAATCTTTCCCTTTCACTGTGGCGAGTGGTTTCGTCTCTACCTTCTGTTGTGATTGAATGAATTCAAGATCTGATTCCTTCACCTTCATTTTCATGATGCCCATCTGTACTTGCCATTCTTTCGCAGACAATCGTTCGACCAAGTGGCCTTTTTGATCAAAGCTTATGACTTTGACTTCGTCCCCGGCTTTTAACTCATGCTTCGCCTGATTGACTTTTTTCTTTTGACCTGACGTTTTCAATTTCGGTGTAGCCTCTTCCAATTGTTTCTTCGCCTGGATCAGTTCATGTTCTTTGATTTGAGCTGATTTTTCATGCTGCATTTTCCGTAAATCTTTAATCACTTGTTCAGCTTCTGCCTTCGCCTTTTCTACGACTTCAGTGGCTTTTTGTTGAGCTTTTTCGTAAAGTGTATCCTTTTTCTCATAATACTCCATCATTTGCTTCTGCATATCTTTATGCATTTTCTCAGCTTGCCTTAAAAGTTCATGAGCTTCCTCAAGCTCCCGTTCCCCCTGACGTCTGCTGTCTTCGAGAGAGGCAATCATATTCTCCACTTCTTTACTATCCGTTCCGATATGGGACTTTGCTCTCTGAATGACTGAATCTGAAAGCCCTAAACGCTTCGAAATCTCAAATGCATTACTTCTTCCCGGGACCCCAAGCAAAAGCTTATAGGTAGGACTTAATGTTTCTACATTAAATTCCACACTGGCATTCACGACTCCTTCACGATTGTACCCATATGCTTTCAATTCAGGATAGTGAGTGGTCGCCACGACTCTTGCACCAGTTCCATGTACTTCATCCAAAATGGAAATGGCAAGGGCCGCCCCTTCTTGAGGATCTGTACCGGCACCCAGTTCATCAAACAGCACTAAACTCTCATGATCTGCCTTTTTAAGGATGTCCACGATATTGACCATATGAGAAGAGAAGGTACTTAAGCTTTGTTCAATCGATTGCTCGTCGCCGATATCAGCATACACGGTGCGGAAGACGCCGACTTCTGATCCATCGAGAGCCGGGATCGGGAGACCGGCCTGTGCCATTAAACTCGTTAATCCCAATGTTTTCAGGGTAACGGTTTTCCCCCCGGTATTCGGCCCGGTGATGACAATGGAAGAAAAGTCAGTCCCCAACTCGATGTCATTCGCCACCGCCTCATCCATCGGCAGAAGAGGATGTCGGGCTTTGTTCAGCCTCACCCGGCGTTCATTATTGATCGTCGGTTTAGACCCTTTAATGGAACGTCCGAACTTCGCTTTGGTGAACATGAAATCAATGTCTGACAGGACGCTGACAATCAAGAGCAGTTCTTCTCCTGATTCTTGTACACTTTCAGACAGCTCCTGGAGAATCTTTTCAATTTCAGCTTGTTCTTTTAATCGAAGCTCACGAAGTTGATTATTCAGTTGAACGACGGCTTCCGGTTCAATAAATAACGTTTGCCCTGATGATGATTGATCATGGATGATCCCGCCATATTGCCCCCGATACTCCTGTTTAACCGGAATCACATATCGATCGTTACGAATGGTAATGATCGCATCTGATAACATTTTTTGAGCATTGGAAGAGCGGATCATTCGTTCAAGTTTCTCCCGGATCCGTCCTTCATTGGCCCGGAGCTGAGTACGGATCGAGCGGAGTGTTTCACTGGCTGTATCAAGGATTTCTCCGTTATCGTCGACGACCTTCCTAATATCCTGCTCTAAATGAGGAAGGGGAATGACCGTACCCATTTTCTCCTGCAGCAGGGGTACGTCCACTTCTTCCTCCAATAATTCCTCTACAAAAAGCGTCAGCTTCCTGCTCGCCCGGATTGTACTCGCCACCTGAACGAATTCAGAAGGGGAAAGCATCCCGCCTATTTGAGCACGCTTGACGTGAGGACGTATATCGAAAATCCCGCCTAATGGGGCATGTCCCTTCAACCTGAGGATGGTCATGGCTTCGTCTGTTTCTTCGTGAAGAGCTGTAATTTCTTCATACTCAACGGATGGCATGAGAGAAGATACCTTTGCATGACCAAGTGCCGATGCAGCATATTGCTTTAATAATTCTTTGATTTTATCAAACTCTAACGTTTTTAATACTTTAGAATTCACGGAATGTATTCCACCTTTTATCAGTTTCGCTTCATAAATTTGATTAACTCTTTTTTATCCCAAGTATTGATTACAGTATCTTTCTTGATCCAGCCTTTTCGAGCTGTTCCGATTCCGACTTTCATGAATTCCAGGTGATCGATACTGTGTGCATCTGTGTTGATGACGAGCTTTACATTCTGTTCCTGGGCTTTACGGATATTTTCTGCAGACAGATCCAGCCGATTCGGATTTGCATTAAGCTCCAACGCCGTACCGGTTTCTTTCGCCAGCTGGATAAGAAGATCCATATCTACGTCATAGCCTTCTCTTCGACCAATGATCCTCCCTGTTGGATGAGCAATGATATCCACATGGGCACTCTTCAGGGCCGTTGTCAGCCTCTCCATGATCTTTTCCTGGGATTGTGAGAAACTCGAATGAATCGAGGCTATCACAAGATCGACTTTTTCAAGAATGTCATCCTCATAGTCCAATGTACCGTCAGGGAGTATATCCATCTCGATTCCTGACAGGACTTCTATATCATCATACTTCTTATTGATTTCTTTAATTTCATCGATTTGCTTGAGTAATCGTTCTGTAGTCAGCCCGTTTGCCACACGTAAGTACTGGGAGTGATCTGTGATGGCCATATATTGATATCCTTTGGCACGGCAGGCCTCTACCATTTCTTCGATCGAAAATGCACCATCCGACCAGGTGGTGTGCATATGAAGATCCCCTTTTATATCTTCTAATGTGATGAGGGAATAATCTTTATGGAACCCTTCCACTTCTTTCCCATCTTCCCTCAGCTCTGGCGGGATCAGGGGCAGATCAAAATGGTGATAAAATTCTTCTTCGGATTTAAATGTCTGTACCTCACCGGTTTCACTATTCTCGACCCCATATTCACTGATCTTTTCCCCGCGTTCTTTGGCCAGCTGGCGCATGCGGACATTATGATCCTTTGATCCTGTAAAATGATGAAGGGCCGTAGCAAACTCTTCAGGCTTCACGATTCGAAAATCAATGCTGACATCCCAATTATACGAAAGAGTCAGTGAAACTTTTGTATCTCCTGCAGCGATGGTTTCTACGATATTAGGCAGTTTCAACAGACCCTCCTTCACTTCTTGAGGATACTCTGTTGCGAGGATGAAATCGAGATCCTTGATGGTTTCTCTCATTCTCCTTAAGCTTCCCGCCCTTGAAAAGGTTTGGATGCTGTCCATGCCTAAAAGAAAACCTTCCATTTCCTCAGCGATCCCATTCATAAACGCGATCGGCAGACGGTCGGGTCTCTTGCCAACCTGTTCGATGGATGCGAGGATCTTCTCTTCCGTCTTCTTACCGAAGCCTGCTAAACCTTGTACTTTATTTGCCTTACACGCTTGCTCCAGGTCTTCAATACCTTCTACCCCAAGTTCACTATAAAGCTTCGCGATTTTCTTTCCACCTAAACCAGGTAATTGAAGGAGGGGGATCAATCCCTTTGGAACTTCTTCCTTTAACTCTTCAAGGACAGAAGATGTGCCTTCGTTTATGTATTCCTCGATGACTCCCGCCGTTCCTTTGCCGATCCCGCTCAGCTTCGTAAAGTCACTGATTTCCTGTAAGCTTCGGTCATCATTCTCAAGTGCTGCTGCCGCTTTTCGATAGGCGGATATTTTAAAAGAGTTTTCGCCTTTCAATTCCATATATATCGCAATGTTTTCTAATAATTTTATAATATCTTTTTTGTTCAAGAGATTCACCCACTATCTTAGTATTAACGATCAGGATCCTTTAAGATTCCAAGTCCCTTGCAAAAGCAAAACGACTCCATCTATATAGTAGCAAAATTGCTATAAAAAGAAAAAAGACTGACTTATAAGATGAACAAATTCGCTAAGGCATCCCTAACGAATTTGAATTGCATACTTATAGTCAGCCCCTTCTTTTAGGCTACATATTCAATCCACCAAGATTTCACCATATCAGAGAAAACAGGAGTATGTTTAACCATCGCTTGCGCAATAAATGAGTTATTTATGAATGTTTGAACCGACTCGATCGGCAATAATACGGCGATAAATAATAGAATGAAGATCATTAAGTATGCTTCAATAAAGCCTAATATCCCTCCGCCAAGAACATTCAACTGCTTTAAGAGAGGAAGATGTGCAACAAAATCGAGCATCGATCCAATTATTTGCAGGATGATCCGGACTGCGAAGAAAATCATGGCAAATGCGATCACACGATAATAAGCCTGATCTAAATTGGTCGATTCAAAAATCATATTCAATGTGGACTGCTCGTCCAATACAGGATAAGGAATCCATAATGTTAACTTCGGTGCAAGCTGATCATAATATATGTATGCTACAATAAAAGAAACGATAAATCCGAATATGTGGACCAATTGCAAAATGAATCCACGTTTTAAACCTATTAAAAATCCTATCACCAGGATAATCAACAAAGCTAAATCCAGCATCTTTTTTTCAATCCTTTAAACGTTTGATTTCTCGTTCCAGCTCTTCAAACTTTTCTTGTAGTTTGAGATAATCATTTACGGCATTCACCGCTGTCAGAACGGCGAGCCTGCTTGTGTCGAGAGATGGATTCATGGAGTTTATTTCTCTCATTTTGTCATCCACTTTAGAACAAACAAATCGGATTTGACTAGTTGATTCAGTCCCAACAATCGTATATTGTTGACCATATATGTCTACAGTGGTGCGATTTTTTTGTTGTTCAGACAACCTGAAAGCCCCCCATTCATAAGAATCCTAAACATTATCATACCACGAAATCTTTTGATTTTGGAAGGAATTTGTCATATTAGCTCACATTTTTTATTATATACATGAATTTTGTCATAAGGAGAGAGAAACTTGGCTAATACCGTCATTCAAGCAAACAAAGAAACCATTGAGAAAATGAAAGGCCACTACCAAAACGTATTAACGGACAAACTGCCACCGGGTGCCGTTTTTGTAGCAAAGCCATCCGGCTGTACGATCACTGCCTATAAATCGGGGAAAGTATTATTTCAGGGATCTAACGGAGAAGGAGAATCAAGTCAGTGGGGCAGCAGTGAACCTCCAAAGGTAAAATCACCTTCCAAAGGGATGACGACACTGCCTGAAAACTTCGCCGACTGGTCTGTCATCGGATCAGATGAAGTGGGCACAGGCGACTTCTTCGGGCCGATCACGGTGGTAAGTGCTTACGTGAAGAGAGAGCATCTTCCCCTTATGAAGGAACTCGGAGTAAAGGATTCTAAAAATTTATCCGACCCCCAAATCATCAAAATTGCCCGGGATTTAATTGCCGCCATTCCGTATTCATTACTCATCCTGCATAACCCTAAATACAATGCGATGCAGGCAAAAGGAATGACACAGGGGAAGATGAAGGCTCTCCTGCACAATCAGGCGATCCTGAACCTGTTGGAAAAAATGGACCCGGAACTACCTGAAGGAATATTGATCGATCAGTTTGTTGAAAAGAATACCTACTACAAGCATATTTCTGCACAAAAGAAAATCCAACGGGACCGCGTGTATTTCAGCACAAAAGGTGAAAGCATCCATCTTGCTGTCGCCGCTGCCTCGATCATTGCACGTTACGCCTTCTTAAAGGAAATGGACAAATTGAGTGAAAAAGCTGGTGTTGAGATACCTAAAGGTGCCGGTAAGCATGTAGACGTTGCCGCAGCGAAAATCATTAAACGAAAAGGAATTGAAGAATTAAAATCTATGACTAAATGGCACTTTGCGAATAGTGAGAAGGCGATGAAGTTAGCCGGGAAATAAGTAAAATCCCCATCGGTTATTCCGGTGGGGATTTCTGTTTGGATGGTCGTGTTATCCTGGATTCAGCAGTTGAATTAGGAAGGTGCCAGACGATTGTCTGACACCTTCCAATTGAGCTGTATTACCCTCTCAACTCTGCTCCTGCTTTTTCCTTCACAGTTTGCAGTACTTTATCATGTACTTTGACCACTTCTTCATCCGTTAATGTCTTAGCCGGATCGAAGTATTTTAACGAGAACGCAAGGGATTTCTTGCCTGCTTCCATATGTTCCCCTTCATAAAGATCGAAGACTGAAACTTCTTTCAGAAGCTTGCCTCCTGCGTCTTTAATGAGGGACTCAAGCTCCCCGGCTTTCACATCTGTATCCACGACCAGGGCGATATCCCTTGTGATCGATGGATGACGCGGGATTGACGTGTAGCTTAATGCCGGCTTTTCGTAATGGAAGATAGGTGACGCCTTCAGTTCGAACACATAGGTTTCGTTCAGGTCCAACTCTTTTTCCGCTTCCGGATGAATCGCTCCTACAAAACCGATGACTTCATTGTCCAATAGAATTTCAGCCGTTCTTCCCGGGTGCATGCCCTCTACCGCTGCCTGGCGGTAAGAAATTGATTCGGAAACACCGATTTCTTCGAACAGACCTTCAAGGATACCCTTCGCTACGTAGAAGTCAGCAGGCTTCTTTTCTCCCTGCCAAGGATGCAGATGCCAAAGGCCCGTCATCGCCCCTGCAATATGCTCCTCTTCTTTAGGCAGCTCTTCTCCTGATTCCTGTAAGAAAACGGATCCCACTTCATAAAAGGCAAGTGAATCATTTTGGCGTGCTTTATTGTACGTAAGCACTTCAAGAAGCTGTGGAATGATGCTTAAGCGGAGATTGCTTCGCTCTTCACTCATAGGCATCAATAAGCGGACAGGCTCTCTTACGTCCAGTGCATATTGTGTTGCTTTCTTATCATTAGTTAGAGAATACGTAATCCCCTGCAGGAGTCCTGCTCCCTCTAAATAACGACGAACCGTACGGCGTTTCAACTGATGATTTGTAAGTCCGCCAGGTGTTGATTCTCCCTTAGGCAGTGTCAGCGGAAGGTTGTCATAACCGAAAAGACGTGCCACTTCTTCAAGTAAATCTTCAGGGATTGTAATATCCCCTCTTCTTGTTGGAGCCGTTACAACAAACGTTTCTACATTGACTTCCACGTCAAATTGAAGTCGGCGGAAGATATCTGCAACTGTATCAGCTGAGATGGACGTGCCCAGTGAAGAATTGATTTTTTCTAACGTAATCTCTACTTTCACAGGTTCAACTTCAAGTTCGTTAAACAAAACCGTGCCTTCAAGCACTTTCCCCTGTGCATATTCAGCCATCAGTTGGGCAGCTCTCTCCCCTGCTTTCAGGACACGATCAGGATCGACACCCTTTTCATATCGTGTGCTCGCTTCACTGCGCAGTCCGTGATCTTTCGAAGCTCCCCTGACAATCGCACCAGTGAAATAAGCCGCCTCAAGAAGGACCGTCGTTGTATCATTTTGAACCTCAGAATTTGCTCCACCCATCACTCCTGCAAGAGCGACCGGCTCAGTGCCATTCGTAATGACAAGCTGGCTGCTTGATAAGGTTCTTTCTGCATCATCAAGTGTGACGAATGTCTCCCCATCAGTCGCACGACGGACAAGGATCTCCTTCGAGCCAAGGCGGTCGTAATCAAACGCGTGAAGAGGCTGACCATATTCCAATAATACATAGTTCGTAATATCGACTACGTTATTATGTGGTCGGATCCCGGCTGAGATCAACGCATTTTGCATCCATAATGGAGATGGACCGATTTTCACATCTTTGATGATTTTGGCACCGTATAGAGGATTATCTTCTTTCGCCTCCACTTTTACCGATACATAATCCGACGCCTTTTCGCTGCCTGCAGATAAATCTGTTTGGGGAAGCTTCACTTCACGATCCAAAATGGCGGCTACTTCATACGCCACTCCCAGCATGCTTAAGCAATCAGAACGATTGGGGGTTAAGCCCAATTCCAGAATCGCATCATCCAGATTCAATAATTCAACTGCATCTTTGCCTACTTCAGCATCATCCGTGAACACATAAATTCCCTCTGCATGTTCTCTTGGTACTAGCTTTCCTTCTACTCCAAGCTCTTGAAGGGAACAGATCATCCCGTGAGATGCTTCACCACGAAGCTTGGCTTTCTTGATTTTGAAGTTACCCGGCAGGACCGCTCCAACCTTTGCGACAGCCACTTTTTGACCCTTGGCAACATTGGGTGCTCCGCAAATGATTTGAACAGATTCTTCTTCTCCTACATCCACTAAGCATTTATTTAATTTATCCGCATCGGGATGTGGCTCACATTGTAATACATGACCAACGACCACATTTCTGATTTCTTCCCCGATTCGTTCAACACCTTCAACTTCAATCCCGCTTCTTGTAATCTTCTCTGCTAACTCTTCAGGTGTGACACCAGACAAGTCTACATAATTTTCTAACCATTTATATGAAACAAACATGTGTTAGTACCTCCTACCAATTTTCTTTTACTCTTGAGTTCCGAACTGAGTGACAAAGCGCGTGTCGTTTGTGTAGAAATGACGGATATCATCGATTCCGTATTTCAGCATGGCAATACGTTCAGGTCCCATTCCGAATGCGAAGCCTGTGTATTTCTTGGAATCGAATCCTGCCATTTCGAGTACGTTCGGGTGAACCATTCCTGCTCCAAGAATTTCGATCCATCCCGTTCCTTTACATACACGACAGCCTTTTCCACCACAGATTTTACATGATATATCCATTTCCACTGAAGGCTCTGTAAACGGGAAGAAGCTCGGGCGCAAGCGGATTTCACGATCTTCGCCGAACATCTTTTTCGCAAACACATTAAGCGTTCCTTTCAGGTCACTCATGCGGATGTCTTCATCGATGACGAGTCCCTCGATTTGAGTGAATTGATGAGAGTGTGTTGCGTCATCTGTATCACGACGATACACTTTCCCTGGACAAATAATTTTAATTGGTCCTTTGCCTTTTGCCAGTTCCATCGTTCTTGCTTGAACCGGAGAAGTATGAGTGCGCAGAAGGGTTTCTTCCGTAATATAGAAGGAATCCTGCATATCACGGGCCGGGTGTCCCTTGGGAAGGTTCAGTGCTTCAAAATTATAATAATCCTTTTCCACTTCCGGTCCTTCAGCAACGGTATAGCCCATTCCGATAAATAAATCTTCAATTTCTTCCACAATCATCGTGAGCGGATGGTGATTCCCTTTTTTCACAGGGCGCCCTGGTAACGTAACATCGATGGTTTCAGATTGAAGCTTCTTTTCAACTGCTTCTTTTTCAAGAATGGCCTGCTTCGCTTCAAGTGTTTCTGTAATGGCTCCACGAACTTCATTCGCAAGGGCCCCCATTTTAGGACGCTCTTCCGCTGAAAGTTTCCCCATTCCTTTTAAAGCCTCGGTTACGGGTCCTTTTTTACCCAGATAAGCTACACGGATATTATTCAGTTCTTTTAAATCCTGTGCTTCGTTCACTTTTTCGATTGCTTCTTGTTGAAGGGATCGTAATTTGTCCTCCATTTATACTTCCTCCTTTAATGTATATCGTCCGAATGATCGTACTGGATTGGTTTGAAAACAAATAAAAAAACCCCATCCCAAAAAGGGACGAGGTTTATATCGCGGTACCACCCTTATAAGCATATCCACACAAGGGACATACTCACTTCATTCGGATAACGGCTTTGCCGGAGCATCTTTACATCCATCAACTGAATGGTCCCGATGCCAACTCGAGAGGTGAAATCTTCACATCATGCGTTCCTAAGAATGCTTTCAGTCCAGGGCATTCTCTCCCTTAAAGAAGGTCATGTGCTACTTTCCTCTTTCAACGTTTTTTAAGTTATATGTGCATTATTATAGTGAATGTCCAGGCGAATTTCAAACCTTTTCAAGAAATTCACTGCCCATTTTTAAAATAGTATAATAAAACCCCCGCAGCGATCGCTACATTTAACGATTCGCTTTTCCCATAGATCGGAATATATAGATTCTGATCGGTTTCAGTTAGGAGGTCTTTCGACATACCATTTCCTTCGTTACCTACTATAAGAGCATAGGAAGATTGGGGATTGATCGTTGTATATTCAACACCATTTTCAAGTGCTGTCCCGTATACAGGGATGTCCCGTTCTTTCAATTTTGAAATGGTTTCATGGAGATCCCTTCTAATAATCGGAATATGAAAGTGACCTCCTTGTGCAGAGCGTAATACCTTAGGGTTATAGGGGTCAACCGTTCCCTTGCCTAACACGACCATATCAATACCCGCTGCATCAGCCGTGCGAATGATCGTCCCGATATTCCCGGGATCCTGAAGTCCATCCAAGAGCATGAATGTTGCCGCTTTATCAATGTCATGTTCATCTTCTTTTTGCTTACAAACGGCGAAAACCCCTTGCGACGTCTCGGTATCGGACAAGGCTTTACCGACTTCTTCTGATACCATCGTCATGGAAACGGAGTCTACGGTCCATTTCTGAGGAAGATCGGTTCCTTCCACTTGGATCAGTTCAAGGACCGTATCCTCCTGCTTCAATGCTTCTTCCACAAGGTGAAAACCTTCAATTATGTATGTACGGGTGAGATCCCGCTCTTTTTTGGTTAGTAATTTCTTCCACTGCTTCACAACAGGATTTTTCGAGGATTGAATATACTTCAATCGTATCCGCTCCTTTAGATTACTATTCAAGGTCTCATTATACCTTAACTTTCCTACATAATAAATTCAATTTGAGACAAGATAACAATGAATTCCTCATCCTATCAAAAAAGGAGAAATGTGTGATGAATCTTAACTTACGAAAAGCAATCATACACAACGTATCTGGTAACAACCAGGACGAACTGAGAGACACCATCGTCGATGCAATCCAAGGCGGAGAAGAAAAAACCCTTCCTGGACTGGGTGTACTCCTTGAAGTCTTCTGGCAAAACGCAGATCCCCAGGAACAAAAAATGGTCCTCGAAACATTAGAGGAATCATTGCAACAGCAACAGCAACAACAACCACAGTAAGAACATGGGTGACCCTGAATATGGGTTGCCCTTGTTTATTTACCTGCGCCATCCATATTAAAATTTTCCCCTGATTTGGTTTTACTGCCTCTCTTTCAGTGGTAATGAAAAATACATAAGGTAACGGAAGGGGAAACGAATGTATGAGTCACAAGAAAAGCGCATTAGTGATCATCGACATGATTAACACCTTTGATTTCCAAGGTGGAGAGGATTTATACGAAAACACTTTGAAGATTGTAGATAATATACGCGAAATGAAGAGAAAAGCGAAGGAATCCGGCATGCCGGTCATTTATGTGAATGATAACTACGGTCTCTGGCAGGACAATATGAATGACATTATCGAGCATTGCAAAAAGAAAAAAGGTGAAACCGTAATCGAAAGACTTCACCCTGATACAGATGACTATTTTATCATCAAACCGAAGCATTCGTGCTTTTTCGGGACGCAACTTGATATCCTGCTTCATCAGCTGGATGTAAAACACCTGATACTAACAGGAATCGCAGGGGATATCTGTGTACTCTACACCGCCAATGATGCCTACATGAGAGAGTACGATATCTCGATACCTAAGGATTGCATGGCTTCAGAGACAGACGAGGACAATGAAAGTGCCATTCGCATTATTAAAAAAACGATCGGTGCCGACATGACCCTATCTGATCAAATGACTTTATAATGACAGCCACACTATCTCATGAAAAAGAGACCCTAATCCGATAGGGTCTCTTTCCTTACAATCAATCAAATGTAATCTTCGCCACTGTATCTTTATCTAACTTCTTGATCACTTCTGTAATCAGTTTAACCGCATTCTCATAATCATCACGATGCAACATCGCAGCATGGGAATGGATATAGCGGGTCGCAATGGTGATTGATAAAGCAGGAACTCCGTTTGCCGTTAAATGAATCGCACCGGAATCGGTTCCACCACCGGCAATGGCATCAAATTGATACGGAATGTTATGCTCATCCGCTGTATCTGTTACAAAGTCACGAAGCCCCTTGTGAGAAATCATGGATGCATCATACAGGATGATTTGCGGGCCTTCACCCATTTTACTTGAGGCTTCCTTGTCAGAAACGCCAGGTGTATCTCCTGCAATTCCAACATCTACACCAAAGGCAATGTCAGGCTGGATCTTGGCTGCTGACGTTCTCGCTCCACGCAGGCCAACTTCTTCCTGCACTGTTCCTACACCATATACCACGTTTGGATGCTCTTGACCTTTCAGATTTTTCAGTACATCAATGGCAATCGCACATCCGATGCGGTTATCCCATGCTTTCGCAAGAAGCATTTTCTCATTGTTCATCACCGTGAATTCGAAATGAGGGACAACCATATCCCCCGGCTTCACTCCCCACTCTTGTACTTCTTCGCGGCTTGAAGCTCCGATATCAATAAACATATCTTTAATATCAACCGGCTTTTTACGTGCTTCCGGAGGCAGGATATGCGGCGGTTTGGAACCGATCACTCCCGTTACTTCTCCTTTATTCGTCACGATCGTCACTCGTTGGGCAAGCATGACTTGTGACCACCAGCCTCCTACTGTTTGAAAACGCAGGAAACCTTTGCTGTCGATTTGAGTGATCATGAAGCCGACTTCATCAAGATGCCCGGCCACCATGATCTTAGGTCCGTTCTCATCTCCTACTTTTTTAGCAATTAAGCTCCCCAGATTATCTGTTGTGATTTCATCTGCAAATGGTTCTATGTATCGCTTCATTACGTTTCGTACTTCTCTTTCATTCCCCGGTACACCTTTTGCATCGGTTAAATCCTTGAGCATAGTCAATGTTTCGTCTAATTTTGTCACTGTTTCGACCCCCTAAATGTTTATACACTCTCATTATACTAAAATCTGTCCGATTCATCAAAATTTCCTGAATCTTCTCAAACTATCACTGGTGAACCGATTAATATCCTTCTTTTTGACGATTATAATTCACTTCATTCTTCTTTACATAAGCGTCAAACACCTCTTCATGGGAGAACCCTAACAACTCACCCAAATAGACATAATGCCTGAACAATTGTTGAAAATGCTCAACCGAACGCTCCTCAGCAAAGTGATTGGCCGACTTGAATACTTCCAGGAATTGTTTCGTTACATCTTCATTTGCGTAATTGGTTTCCCCTAAATCAAATTGCTGAATACCGATTTCAAGTCCCAATGACAGGATAAAATGGATTCCATCCACAAATTCTTCTAGGATCACTTCCTTCGATGAAGGTGATTTCTTACTCCAGAACTTAAAGCTTCTCGTTTCGTTAGCCAGTTCCCCTACTTCAACAAGGAGGGCAAGGATCTTCTTTTCAATTAAATCTGCGTTTCGCAAACCGTGCTCTTCTTCAATATGCTGATCCAGCTTCTCCTGCATGTCCAATAACTTTTCAATATTCATGACGTTTTCTCCCCTCGTGATGCCCATTTTTCTGATGTTCTCTCTTAGTATGACAAATTTTCAAAGAAATTTTAAATAAAATGAAACCTTTTTCTGTTTTTATCGTAAATAATAGGAGAAGACTTATGCCTAGGGAGGTAATGGGAATGCTTTGGCTTATTCGGTTAGTGATTTTTTTCCTTATTCTTTATCTTTTATACCGCAGTGTGAAATACATCATAGACCCAAAGCGAAAGCTGGAACTTGCCCAGGAGCAGAAACGTTTTTACTTTCTCGATGATCAGGAAAATGTACGTAAGAATTTTCACATAACGTATAAAGGAGTTCTTTTCGAAGGAGAAAAATATCTGGGAGCAACAGAAAAATCCTTTGAGGTGGTTTCCATCTTTGTTTGGTCAAAAAACATCTCTTCTTTAAAGGGACTGACTCAAGAAGATTTTCAATACCTGCAGAATGAAATCAAAGAAAGATACCCTAATGCAAAGCTGGATTGGAAAAGCCCGATTCATGAATTCCTAAAAAATAAGCAATAAAAAAACGGCTGCTTAGCCGTTTTTTATTTACCCGGAAAGAACTCTCTCCATTCGATCACTCTTACTTTTTCTCTTAGCAGGTAAAAGAGGACGATGAGTGCCAGCAAAATCATGACAAGAATAGGAGGGGAAAATTGTTTGATGTATTGACCGAAAACCGTGTAAAAAAACGCCAGGGGAATATTAGAAATAACTGAGGCCCGGATGAAAGGTTTAAGCTTTTTCTTGCGTTCAAGCAAACAAAGGTTCAGCAGCTGATAATGAACAAAAGGAATCAACCGCAGAATAGCAATTTGACCGGTTGTGAGAGTAGCATTTCTTCCAAACCATTTTTCTTTCAGTCTCAGAAGCTTTTCATAGAAAGATGTAAAGCTCTTTATTACAAAATAAAAAGTAATAGATAAGAGCGTTAATCCGATTAATGAATACAGAGTGCCGAATATACTTCCGAACAGCACTCCTCCCGCCATACAGACAAGGGCTACCGGGATGAACAAAAATTGCCTTAGGATATGAAACAAGATAAACAGAACAGGAGCCAAATACCCACTAGCTTCCATGAGGGCGAATGCAGCAACTAACCGTTCGTCCATGGCTAAGGTGACCTCCTCTTCTTTTCTAAGCTGTTATAGCCACTCTCTATATAGTATGTAAAGGAGACGGGTTAAAGAATGAAAACTTCAATTTCTACAACTTAGTATTCAGCCAGATAAAAAGCAGACTATGAAGCATGACAAGAAGCGGAAAACCGAAAGCGAATACTTTATGTTTCGTTTTATGCCTGTATACCTTCATTCCCATATATGCGCCGATGCTGCCCCCGAGAATCGCCACCTGCCACAAAGTACTCTCCTTGATGCGATATTCATTTCGCTGCGCCTTTCTCTTATCCTTGCCCATGATGATAAAGCCGATGATATTGATGACAATAGCATATAGATATAAAATACCTGTTAACGTACCCATGATTTCTACCTGCTTTCCAATGAGATTTATATAAGAAAGGACCGGCCAGAGGCCAGTCCTTTTTGACTGCTAACTTAGTCAGCAGTAATTATTTGTTAAGTTGAGCTTTAGCAGCATCTGCTAATTGGTTGAATGCTTTTTCGTCAGCAATCGCAAGCTCAGCAAGCATTTTACGGTTAACTTCGATACCAGCAAGCTTCAATCCGTGCATTAAACGGCTGTAAGAAAGACCGTTCATACGAGCAGCCGCATTGATACGTGTGATCCATAATTTACGGAAATCACGTTTCTTTTGGCGACGATCACGATAAGCATACATGTATGATTTCATGACTTGTTGATTTGCTACTTTATATAAAGTATGTTTTGAACCGAAATAACCTTTGGCTAATTTAAGAACTTTTTTACGACGTCTGCGTGTTACTGTTCCGCCTTTTACGCGTGGCATAATAATTCCCTCCTGTTTCTATTACTTCTTATTTTAGGTTGTCAAGCATATGACGAATGCGTTTGAAATCTCCTTTAGAGACAACAGCCGCTTTACGTAGCTTACGCTTTGCTTTAGTAGATTTGTTTGCGAATAAGTGGCTTGTGTAAGCGTGTGAACGTTTAAGTTTACCAGAACCTGTTTTCTTGAAACGCTTAGCTGAGCCGCGGTGAGTTTTCATTTTTGGCATGTGCTTTTCCTCCTCGGGTCCTTTATTTTTCGTTAACTGGTGCAAGCACCAAGAACATACTGCGACCATCCATTTTCGGTTTTGATTCAACGGTTGCTACATCTTTACACTCATCACTGAAGCGATCCAGAACGCGTTGACCAATTTCTTTGTGCGTAATCGCACGACCTTTAAATCGGATTGACGCTTTAACTTTGTCTCCTTTTTCAAGGAACTTACGAGCGTTACGAAGCTTAGTGTTGAAATCATGCTCATCAATCGTCGGGCTTAAACGCACCTCTTTAAGATTGATGATCTTCTGATTCTTACGCGCTTCTTTGTCTTTCTTCTGTTGTTCAAACTTAAACTTACCGTAGTCCATGATACGAGCAACGGGTGGTTTTGCATTTGGAGCAACCAGAACAAGATCAAGATTTACACGTTCAGCGATTTCAAGAGCTTCATTCTTGGTTTTAATCCCAAGTTGCTCACCGTTTTGATCGATAAGACGTACTTCACGGGCACGAATCGTTTCGTTTAAAATCATGTCTTTGCTAATAATTAGCCACCTCCAAGGTTTATTAAAAGAATACACGGCTTTGGCCGACGCACTCGGACCTCCTCTGCATGCTTGAAGCATACAAAAAAGATGCGAGTGTCGAAACACCCGCACCTGATTATTAAGCATATATAATGGCTTTAATAGTCAATCACATACCTGTAAACAGCTGAACGCGTTATTCAGGTGAGAAGCGGGTAGCTTCTTCTTGTACCAAACTGTATTCAATTCACCTTAGATAATATATCACATGACAATACCGCTGTCAAATAATCATTTAATATCACAACGTATTTCATAATATCAGACATCTAAGGAGAGTGCAATAGTTTTTTGAAATTTATATGGGAGGGACGGACCTTGATGCAAGGTCCGTCCTTCTTTCTCTTCTTATCGTTTGGCTTCTTTTGTGATGTGGCCGATGAACTCGTCAAGGGAAATCGTTTCTGATTTTTGCTCTCCGTATTTACGTACGTTGACAGCCGTTTCCTTGATTTCATTATCCCCCACCACAAGCATGTAAGGAACTTTACTCATCTGCGCTTCACGGATCTTGTAACCGATCTTTTCATTACGGTCATCGATATCAACACGCAGCCCTTCAGACTGAAGCTTTTCTTTCACTTCTTTCGCATAGTCGAAGTGAACATCCGGAGAAACCGGGATCACCTGAACCTGCGTCGGAGCGAGCCAAGTCGGGAATGCTCCTTTGTATTCTTCAATCAGGAATGCCACGAAGCGTTCCATTGTAGATACGACACCACGGTGGATGACAACCGGACGATGCTGCTTCCCGTCTTCCCCTACATATGTTAAGTCAAAGCGCTCTGGAAGTAAGAAGTCCAGCTGAACAGTGGATAACGTTTCTTCCTTACCAAGGGCCGTTTTCACTTGAACGTCCAGTTTAGGGCCGTAGAATGCCGCTTCCCCTTCTGCTTCAAAATACTCAACGTCCAGTTCATCCATGGCTTCCTTGATCATTCCTTGTGCACGGTTCCACATCTCATCATCATCAAAGTACTTCTCAGTATCTTCAGGGTCACGATAAGACAGACGGAAGGAATAGTCATTCAGATCAAAGTCTTTGTACACTTCCTGAACCAGGCGTACCACACGCTTGAATTCTTCCTTGATCTGATCAGGACGGACGAAGATATGTGCATCATTCAGAGTCATTCCACGAACACGTTGAAGGCCTGATAGTGCTCCTGACAATTCATAACGGTGCATCAGACCAAGCTCGGCTATCCGGATCGGAAGCTCACGATAGCTGTGAATGCCGTTTTTGTAAATCATCATATGATGAGGGCAGTTCATCGGGCGAAGGACAAGATCTTCATTATCCATCTCCATGACAGGGAACATATTCTCCTGGTAATGATCCCAGTGACCGCTTGTTTTGTACAGCTCAACGCTTCCCATGACAGGTGTGTACACGTGGTCATAGCCTAAACGTTCTTCTTTATCAACGATATAACGCTCGATGATGCGGCGGATCGTGGCACCTTTAGGCAGCCACATCGGCAGGCCTTGTCCCACTTTTTGCGAGTTCATGAATAGATTCAATTCTTTACCGATTTTACGGTGATCACGCTCTTTCGCTTCTTCCAAAAGACGCAGATGCTCTTCCAGGTCTTCTTTCTTGAAGAAGGCTGTACCGTAAATGCGTTGAAGCATTTTATTATCACTGTTCCCTCGCCAGTAGGCCCCAGCGATGCTTAACAGTTTGAACTCTTTAATTTTATTTGTGGACGGAATGTGGATTCCACGACATAAATCGAGGAATTCTCCTTGCTCGTAAATGGAGACTTGTTCTCCTTCAGGAATCGCCTCAAGTAATTCAAGCTTATACTCGTCACCGATTTCTTCATACATTTTCTGCGCTTCGTCGCGGCTTACTTCTTTCCGGACCACTTCCAGGTTTTCTCCAGTGATCTTCTTCATTTCTTTCTCGATCAATGGAAGATCTTCAGGAGTGAACGTGTGCTCGGAATCAATATCATAATAGAATCCACCTTCGATGACAGGTCCGATTCCAAGCTTTGTTTCAGGATATAGGCGTTTAATCGCCTGTGCCATTAAATGGGCTGTACTGTGACGAAGAATTTCCAGTGCATCTTCTCCTGGGGGTGTAACGATTTCAATCGCCCCATCCTCTTGAATCCCTGTACGTAAATCAATTAATACATTATTTATTTTACCAGCGAGCGCCTTCTTCTTCAGTCCGGGACTGATGGACGCAGCAATCTCTTCTGTTGTTGTCCCTTTAGGAAACTCCTTGACATTTCCATCGGGGAACTGCATTTTCACTACTTCTGACATGTGATTTCACTCCTTAAGTAATCTCTATAAAACATAAAAAACCCCGCCCCTTCACGCTTGAAGGGACGAGGTTAATAAGTAAACTCGTGGTTCCACCCAACTTCTCATTGTGTGCAAAATACAGACAATGACTTCATTGAAAACGAATAACGACATTTAGCCGTCAATCATTACTGTGAATCCGTCAAGATTCAGTTCATAATTGAAGTTCCGAGGTGGTAAATATCACTACCGAATTAGGAAGCTTGCAGCCAGGAGACTTCCCTCTCTGTGAATGGAATAGGAATATTGTTGTCCTCATCATAACCTTTATTTATTGACTTATTATGTAGGTATTATAATCGGTTATGTTTTGAAAAGCAAGAGCATTCCATAAAATAAGAAGCCTATTCATTCGCGATATCCCAGGAAGGATAGAGAAGTGTATCAGGGAAGTAACTCAACGGCAAAAGATCGATTCGTTCTTCAAAAATATTCTGAAGCGTCCTGATTAATTGATGGTCCCCATTCCCGTACACGAGTATCTTCTCCGGTGCAAGGGATAATAACGGAGCTATGGTGTATGAATCAACGTATAACGGGTGATTCGTCAGAAGGCGTTTATCAATCGCCTTCGTCAATTCCTGCCGTGTCACCTCTTTCATGTCTTCATCAAAGAAACGATAGCCGTAACCCGTCGAGTACAGATGGATCGTGCGCATTTTCTGCTCCCTCGATGCCAGATACTCCCGCAGCATATGGACAAACATTTGATATTCCTGCTCCATCTTATATTCATCAATAGCAAGATCCAGCATAAGGAGCAGTCTCTCCTGAAGCTTCTTCAGCCTGAACTTGCTGAAGGAGTCGAATGATATGGGGGCCTTCCCTTCCAACAAAAGCTCCAGACCGTCATGGACGTATTCGGCCTCGTCCCATTCACCGATAAGCTCCATCAATTCAGGTCGTTCCCCCATCCTCATCTCTGATACGATTTCTAATATTTGATTGATTTCATCAACATCTTCATAGAAGTAATTTTCTTTCAGGGCTGATTCGGACCAGTCCATGCATTTATCATTTAAGACAAAGTGGGAAACCCCATTGAATAGTTTTTCTCTTTCCTTGAAGAAAGGGGAAACCTCTATCGTCAGATTATAGTGAGTTGTATGTTGAAAGAGCGTTTCATGAAACCATGATTGGATGAACTCTTTATTGAGGTGTGCTTGAAGCTTTAACGCATCATTTTTTTGCTTGAAAATAAATTCAATCAAACTTTCTCGCCTCCTTAAACCCAAATCCCTGATTTATATATATGGGAGGCTTGTATCATTTAGAAGTTGATGAGGGAATTTAATTGTTTCTTTTTGAATCTATGCCGTTATGGACTCCATGAACATGCATTAGCTTCCATGCACGATGAGTAATCCGGCCGACTTTGCCGATAATCCGGCCGTTTCTTCCGAAAATCCAGCCGAAAACCTCCATAATCCAGCCATTTCTTGGAATAATCCGGCCGTTCCCCCTAATAATCCAGCCGATTTACAAAAATTGCAAAAAACACACATCAAAGTGTCGAATGCACAAAAAAAGAGAAGAAATCGCATGCAATTTCCTCTCTTACATTCTATTCTCTTCTATTTCGCCCATCAATCAACACAGGCTGAGACAAGTATTTAATCCGTTCCATGATCCGCGCAGCCTTCAGTTTTTCTTCTTCTCCCCGCTGACTGTACGTCAAATGATGCGTCAGTTCGTTGAAGTTGAAGTTGGAAGTGAAGAATGTCGGCAGGTTTTCAAGCATCCTGTATTGGAGGATCGTCCCCAGGATTTCATCTCTTCCCCAGCTTGACATGGTTTCTGCGCCGATGTCATCGAGCATGAGGATCGGTGCCACTTTAACCATTTCAAGTTTTTCATTTACCGTGTTGTCTCCCAGCGATTGCTTGATTTCTCTAAAGAATTCAGGAACGTACACAATCAGGGACGCAATTTTTTTCTCGGCGAGTTCATTGGCCATCGCCCCTAACAAATAGGACTTACCCACTCCGAACTTGCCGTAAAAATAGAGTCCTTTCATTTTTGTACCTTCTGTATAGTTCTCCACGAAATTCTTCGCTAATCGAACTGCCTCCAATCGGCTTTTCGAATCAAGATCCAGGGTTGAGAAAGATGCCTGCAAAATATCCTTCGGCACATACAGGCTCTTGATTAGACGCTGGGCGCTCGTTCTTTCATCGTGAATGACTTTTCGAGGGCAGCGATGGTAATCGATGTCGATGGTGTTGCCCCTGATCACCAAATGAGGGTCATACCCTTCCATCATATTCTTACACTCCTGTAAAGAAGGACAGTATCGACATTCTTTACTTTGAGAGATGTATTCATATAACTTCATCAGACTCTCATTTACCATTTCCCCTGTTACACGGCCTTCATTCCTGCGAATAAAATCCTTCACATCATTGTTTTCAAGAATCTCTTTTTTCATTTGCTCATATCTTTGTTGAAACGAACCAGAAGTCGCCAACTTTTTCAGGGTGTTATTTATTCTCTCCACCGCTACGTTCACCTACTTCCGAAAATTTTTAAGCTCTTCTTCGAGTTTCTTCTTTTCTGCTTCGAAATCATATCCATCAAGGGAAGGATCAATTTCTTTCTCGGTTTCACCTTCCTGGAACCATTCCGGGAGTTTTTCCGTACGAGTCGGCTTTCTTCGTCTATTCGTTTTATTTTCCTTTTTCCCTTCAGCCCACTCAAGATACTGCTTGTGTTCTTTTTTGGCTAATTCCATGGCTTCACTTGCAGTCGTCACCTTTTTCCTCGACCAATGGGACGCGATTTTTTCCATATATCCTTTTGTGAGCTTCATGTCCGTTTTCAGCAAAACATATTGTACCAGGACATTCATGACACCAATCGGCAACTTCTGTGACATGAGCACCTCTTCAACAGCCTGAAGGTCTGCCTTAGAAGGC
Organism: Rossellomorea sp. NRS-1567; assembly: GCF_050467885.1. Taxonomy (NCBI): domain Bacteria; kingdom Bacillati; phylum Bacillota; class Bacilli; order Caryophanales; family Bacillaceae; genus Rossellomorea; species Rossellomorea sp. NRS-1567. The sequence goes on from NZ_JBITPL010000026.1 coordinate 70,456, forward strand.
GCTCCTCCATTTGATATGTCAGATAGAACATCCTTGGGCGACGTTGTTTCCAGATAATCAATAAGCTCTTCTTCTTTCGTGCGGGGTTTATCCGATTTCACAGGCGCTTTAGTCTCTATTCTCGCAGTCAAATCGGGCAGTTGATCACCTGTCTGAACCCCATACCAATCACGTGCGGTTTTGCGCAGCAGCTCTATATCGATGGTATCATCTGCATCCAGGGAGCTAAGGACGATATTTTTCATTTGAAGAGGATCAATTCCGTACAGATAGCTCAGTTTCAGAACCGTTTCCTTTACATTAGTCGTAAAGGCTTTACGTGGAACCATGGATTCAGATAACCCTGCCAGTAATAACTGAAAATCAAAATCGATATCATCCAGTGGAAGACCACCATTCTTCCCATATTTCATATATTGTTCACCAGACTTAGTCTCGGAATCCATATTTGCATCGTGTTGGAGAAAATTAATCTGTTCCGATGTGAAAACATCCTGAAAGGACCTGGTGATGTTTACGTGTTGCTGTTTATCTACCGATTCGTCAGTGAAGAATTTCTTTAAACGCAAATAATGAGTCCTGCCTATTTTCCGGTAAAGATACACATTTAACATGCCATCATGAAAGAATTCCTGAGGGGTAAGAGGTGGCTGCAGTTCATAAAGAAAGCTCCGATCCTCGTTGTCCCTTTTTTCGAACGCCTTTAACAATCCTATCCCTTCAAGCTTCATTCTCGCTTCATATACTTCTTGAAGATTAACAGACAGAACGTTCATCAGATGATAATGAGTAGAATGTGTGGACCACAGCCTGTTTTCTTCTACTTCTCCCCACAAACTCATATAAAGACTGTAACAAACCGAACCAATTAAAGGCTGGTACAGAAACGTGATGATTTTCCGATCGTATTCCTGAAGAATCCCATTTGTCCCTACCGTGTAGTGATCGATTGGTTGTATTTCATTCCAATGCTTCTTCATCATAGTTGGATTCTACCTTTCAAAAAAATAAAGAGAAAAGAGCTAAAGAATTACATCTTCAGCTCATTCTTCTACTCTTTCTTTATTAATTCTTTCAGTTCGTCTATAAATACATTAATATCCTTGAATTGTCTATACACAGATGCAAAGCGTACGTATGCAACTTCATCTACCTTAGCAAGTTGATCCATGACCATCTCACCGATCTTAACCGATTCTACTTCAGAAGCACCTTGATTACGGAGGTCCTTTTCAATATCCGTTGAGATCTTTTCTAATCTCTCAAGAGGTACCGGGCGTTTCTCACAAGCCTTGATCAACCCTCTCAAAATCTTCTCTCGACTAAACTCTTCTCTTACCCCTTCTTTTTTCACCACAATTAAAGGAAGCTCCTCAACCTTCTCGAAGGTCGTGAAGCGGAAAGTACATACTTCACATTCTCTTCTTCTCCTGATTGAACGTCCTTCATCAGCAGGTCGGGAGTCCACTACTCGTGTACCATTATGCTGGCAAGACGGGCACTTCATAATATCAGCTCCGTTATTACATACTATTACTTTCATCATATAAAAAAGCTGCGACTTACACAAGCTAATAAAGGATTTACCGTTATTTCACTTTTGTCAATTCACTGTCAAGCTTTTGATAATAATGGTTAATCTGTGCTTTTAAGACCGTATATGTACCAAAGACTTTCCCTCTATCCGCGCTGACCTTGAAATCGACTGCCGTTTCAAAAGGTCTTACCGTGATGACCGTTGCGACGATAAACAGTTGGGGAGTACCATTTTTACGGACCGTAATTTCCCCTCTGTCCTTAGACTGGGAAATCACCTCATACTCAGAGGATGAGAATAACTCTAATACTGCATTAAATGCACCTTGATGCATGGATTTATAATAACGTGATTTCAGGTCTTTATCTTCGTGCTGATCAGATGTCTCACATTCTGATTGAAACCGTTTAAAAAAAGTACGTATTCCGCTCATATAAAGTTCCTCCCTTTATTTACCCTTATTTTACACGAAAACCGCACGAATGAAAATTCAAAATCAATTCTGTACAAAAGCATAAAAAAAGAGATGCATCTAATACGCATCTCTTCTGAGTTATCTTCGATTAAAGGGCTTGAGCTTGAGCCTGAGACTTCTTCACTTGTACAGGACCCATACCACGTGGCAATTCAATTGTTTCACGCGTGTCAGCACCAAGAGCATCTGCAATATATTCAGCAGCGATGTTAGGATCTAAATCACCGCAAGTATATACATCAATACTGGCATAACCATGTTCAGGAAAACTGTGAATAGTCAGATGTGATTCTGAAATGATCACAACTCCACTAACACCTTGAGGAGCAAATTTATGGAAAGCTACCTCACGTACCTCTGCACCTGATTTCAGCGCAGCATCTACGAATGTTTTTTCAATTCCTACTACATCGTTTAATTTTTCAAAATCGCAACCCCATAATTCTGAGATTACATGACGACCCATTGTTTCCATTTCGTGTTTCCCCCTTTGACATAATTTTTTTCGTCAAAATGAACGTGTCCTTTGGCAAAATCTTAACTACCACGGGGGAAAGTTAGTCCGAAGAGGTCCTAACCCTTTAAGTAGCTAAATCAGTATTCATTTGCTAATAAGAAGTTCACGAAAAATAGTATACTTTGTTTAAAACTCTTTTGCAATAAATTTTTTAAACTTTTTATATGGGTGGACGATCGGTTGACTTCCGTGAGTGAATGCGGGTATTCACCCAAACATTAAAGTTTGTTTTAGTGATGTTCTAATCGTTGACCGTTCCTTTCCGCTACAGGCACTTGCTTTCCGCGGGGCGTGCGGTGAGCCTCCTCGGCTTCGCCTGCGGGGTCTCACCTGTCCCGCTATTCCCGCAGGAGTCAAGTGCCTTCCGCTGCAATCCACTCTGTGATACTACACTTTTACTAATTATACTTTTTGATAGATAAACATAAAAAAGATCTTTTTCAAAATTTGTTCCTAAAGTAACTTAATACATCCTTCATTAAATAGAGTGTTCTATACCATCTTTCTTAAAAAGCGAAATAAAAGAAAAGAACGCACCGGGAAAGGTACGTTCTAAGGATGAAGCTTATTGTTTATTTGGGTTCTTTCAAACGTTGACTTTTTGTTTTGCGTTCATTTTTGATGCAACGAATTTAGCCAGGTCAACGACGCGGCATGAATAGCCCCACTCGTTATCGTACCAGGCCAGTACCTTGACTTTTCGATCTCCCATTACCATCGTGGATAATCCGTCGATGATCGCTGAATGAGGATTTGTATTAAAGTCGATTGAAACTAATGGTTCCGTTGTGTATTGCAGTACTCCGTGTAAGGAACCAACAGATGCCGTAACGAAAGCTTCATTGATTTCTTCTACTGTTACGTCTCTTTTCACATCCACAACCAGGTCCACTAGGGAAACATTTGGTGTAGGCACACGTAATGCCATTCCGTGAAGCTTGCCGTTTAATTGAGGCAGAACCAATGATAATGCTTTGGCTGCACCTGTCGTGGTCGGGATGATCGATTGACCGCACGCTCTCGCTCTTCTCAAATCTTTATGTGGATTATCAATATTCTTTTGGTCATTTGTATAAGCATGGACAGTCGTCATAAGTCCATTTTCAATACCAAATTGCTCATCTAATACCTTCGCAACCGGCGCTAAGCAGTTCGTCGTACAAGATGCATTTGAAATGATGCTGTGTTCTTCAATATTTAATGCGCTTTCATTTACACCCATCACAATTGTAATGTCTTCATTTTTACCCGGGGCTGTCAGGATGACCTTTTTCGCTCCCGCTTCTAAATGAAGGCTCGCTTGATCTTTCGAATTGAATTTTCCAGTAGCTTCAATCACAATATCGATATTTAATTCGCCCCAAGGCAAAGCTTTAGGATCACGATTGCTTAATAGTAGGACACGTTTCCCATTGACGATGAGTGCATCATCTTCCGTCACCACATCTGCCTGAAATGTTCCATGATTTGTGTCATACTTTATTAAATGTGCTAATGTTTCAGCCGGGTAGCTTGCGTTAATGGCTACAACCTCTAAGTTTTCCTCTAATATTGCTTTCCTGAAAACCATTCTCCCAATACGTCCAAAACCATTGATTGCAATTTTCGCCTTCATAAATCCGGCTCCCCTCTATATTAATGTTATACTTATATGTTTATTTGCTAAAAATAGTATAACATATTTAGAGAATATGTTAATAAGTATTTTGAGGATTTTTAATGTTTTATTATTCTGACAAATAGGCTTATTGAATGTATATTACCATGGTTTGGATTCATACATTTTTTCAATGATATTGATTTAAACATTGACCGTTCCTTTCCGCTTCAGGCACTTGCTTTCCGCGGGGCGGGCGGTGAGCCTCCTCGGCTGCGCCTGCGGGGTCTCACCTGTCCCGCTATTCCCGCAGGAGTCAAGTGCCTTCCGCTACAATCCACTCTGTGCTGATACATATTTAGTGACTATACACGTTGACAGACATACACCACAAAGCCTCTATAGATACGTTTAGAGTTTGTCCTATATACATACGCAAACCAAAAAATCAATATTTATCGTCATAACTACTAATTATCTAGTGGACCAAATAAAAAGCCGACAAGAGGTTTCCTTGTCGGCTCATATGTCATTCTATGGTTTTAGATCCCAATCCACTAGTAGCGCATCAAGTTGTTCTTTAGTTTCATGTAAAGATCCGTTGTTGTCGATGATTGCGTCGGCAAGGCTTGCTTTGTCCTTTAAGGGGAATTGGGAAGCGATGCGGGATGATGCGTCTTCATGGTTAAAGTTGTTCCGCTCCATTAGACGGGATAGTTGGGTTTCTTCGTTCACGTATACTACGACTGTGCGATCGACCATCCACGTCAAGTTGCTTTCGAATAGAAGGGGAATATCCATGAAAATCGTATTTTTACCAGCTGCAATGGCTTCTTCCTTGTGGGCGAGCATCATGCTTCTGACGGCAGGATGAACGATTCCATTCAGCTTTTTTCGTTTTTCTTCAGAGTTAAAGATGATCTGGCCGAGTCTTTCCCGATTAATGGTTGAATCGTGATCGTGCAGTATGTGTTCACCGAATTCTTCCACAATCGCAAGGTAAGCCGGCTGATCAACCTCCACCACCATACGGGCAGCAAGATCAGCATCAATGATCGTATAGCCTTTTTCATTTAACATTTTCGACACTGTACTTTTACCACTTGCAATGCCACCTGTTAATCCTATAATGCTAACCATTATCCTATTCCTTTCTAGCTCAGCCATTAAAACCTCAGGATCCCTATAAGGATCAACAGAACTCCCGGGAGAAATGACACTCGGTGGATCCAGCGCAAATGAGAGAAGAATTCCCCCATTTTTAATCCTGAGAATAAGAACGTAAAGCTCATCACCAGGATGGCTAAAGTAAGTATGAATGGCGAGAAATTTAATAACGCTGCGCCAATTCCGGCACCGAATGCATCCAATGATAGTGCAATTCCAAGCATAAATGCTTCAATACCAGTAATCGTACCCGATCTATCAAAGTCTGCCGTTAACGGCCTTCTTAAAATTTGAACCACTAATCCTATAGATTTAATCTCAAAGTTAATTAACGTTTTTTCTTGGGATAATACCGTTTCTTTTTCCGGTCTAAAGAACTGGTACAGTACCGCCGCCCCGATCACAACCAGAATCAGCCCGCCGATCCTTCCAGCCCAAAGCGGAGAGATAATGGATCCGATGGTCTGACCAAGCAACATGGCCAACAGTAAGGAGCTCGCCGAACAAATGGATATGATGCTGATTGATTTTGTAGGGATTTTCACTTTTCGTAATCCGTAAGTTAAACCTGTGCTAAAACTATCAAGACTTACAGCAAACGCCAGCAGTAATAAGGAGATTGTTTCACTCATCTAATAGCCCTCCCAAAAATCATTACAATAATATATGGTAAGGGCTTATCAGATGTTAATTGTTCTTTCTAACGTTGGCAGTCGGGACAATAGTGCGTCCCTCTCCCTGCTGAGACCTTCTTCTCGATGGGAGTGCCACACTTTCGACAAGGTTCTTCCTTCCGGCTATACACGAAGAGGTTCTGTTGGAACATACCCATTTGTCCCTGCGAATTCACATAGGAGCGAATCGTACTCCCTCCCATTTCCACGGCTTCGGTTAGCGTATGAATGATTTCTTTGTACAAACGTTCAATTTCTTCAGGTGAAAGAGATTTCGATTTCCGGTCAGGATGTATACCTGCACGAAACAACGCTTCATCCACATAGATATTCCCCAGTCCCACGAGGACCGTTTGATCTAATAATGTGGCTTTCACGATTCTTTCTGTCCTGCTCAGCTTTTCAGCTAAGTAGCCAGGAGTAAATTCGGATTGGAATGGCTCCGGCCCCAACTGCAGGAGGGGAAGATGAAGCAGTTCCTCCCCTTTCCTGAATAGGTGCATCGTCCCAAACTTCCGGACATCACGGTATCTGAGTTCTGTGTTATCCGTAAAGTGAAATATGACGTGAGTGTGCTTTTCAATGGGGTCCCGGCTTTCAGACAAGTTGTACTTTCCTTCCATTCTCAAGTGAGAAACAAGGGCCACGTCGTTTAAATAAAAGATCAGGAATTTCCCTCTTCTTCTCATTTCAAGTATTTCCTGCCCCTTCAAGCTATGAACAAATTCATCGGGCTCGACGGGGCTTTTAATCATCTTAGGCCAAAAAACCGAGACGTCTTTGATTTTCTTTCCAATCACAAGAAGCTCAAGCGTCCTTCTGACCGTTTCTACTTCAGGCAGCTCCGGCACTCTGCCACCTCCTTATCAAACTCTACTTCGCGTCGTACCATGTTTGACCGTATGAGTAATCGACCTTTAATGGAACTTCCAACTCCATCGCATTCTCCATTACTTCAGGAACAATCTTCTTTAACACTTCGATTTCTTCTTCAGGCGCTTCAAAGATCAATTCATCATGCACCTGCAGCAATAATCGTGATTGAAGATTTTCTTCTTTTAACCTTGCAGCCATATCAATCATCGCCTTCTTGATGATGTCGGCTGCACTTCCTTGAATCGGAGTGTTCATTGCTGTACGTTCAGCGAAACTTCTTAAGTTGAAATTACGGCTGGTGATCTCAGGCAGGTAACGTCGGCGATTAAGCAGAGTGGTCACATAGCCCTTCTGCTTTGCATCCTGTACGATATCATCCATATATTCTTTAACACCAGGGAAGCTTTCCAGATACTTCTTAATGAATTCCCCTGCTTCTTTTCGGGTAATATCAAGGCTTTGAGAAAGACCGTAGTCACTGATTCCGTATACGATTCCGAAGTTAACGGCTTTCGCATGCCTTCTCATATTAGACGTGACCTCTTCCTTTGCCACCCCAAAGACGTCCATCGCTGTTTTCGTATGAATGTCCATATCATTTCTGAAAGCTTCCACCAATTTCTCATCTTTGGCAATATGGGCAAGTACACGCAGCTCAATTTGAGAGTAGTCTGCAGCGAACATGACCCAGCCTTTTTCAGATGGAATGAACGCCTGACGGATCTTCCTTCCTTCTTCAAGCCGGATCGGAATATTTTGCAGGTTAGGGTCCGTCGAGCTTAATCGTCCCGTTTGAGTCAGGGCCTGGTTGAATCGTGTATGAATCTTACTCGAATCTTGATGGACGACCTTCAATAACCCCTCTAAATACGTGGATTGCAGCTTCCCTAGCTGACGGTAATGCAGGATATGTTCAATGATTTCATGCTTGGACTGAAGTTTTTCCAGTACGTCAGCAGAAGTGGAATAACCGGTTTTGGTTTTCTTCACGACCGGTAAACCCAGCTTTTCAAAAAGAATCACGCCGAGCTGCTTCGGAGAATTAATATTAAAGCTCTCTCCGGCTTGTCCATGTATGTTCTTTTCTAATTCTTCCAGGCGATGTGAAAGCTCTTCTTTCATAGTGAGCAAACGCTCTTGATCCACTTTCACGCCGGTGAATTCCATTTCGGCTAAAATAAGGGCAAGGGGTAATTCTAACTCTGCAAATAATTCATAGAGATTGTTTTCTTTTAATTCTTCCATACATGTGTTCTTCAATTCATGAAGAATGAATGCTTTTCGTGCAAGATGCTCTGATAGAATGTCAGTGGAAGGAACCTTCTGCTTGGCACCTTTTCCATACACCGCTTCATCGGATTCGATAGAAGGTTGACCGTGTCCTTTTGATATCGTAGCGAAGTCTTCACTCGATTCAGAAGGATTGATAATGTAAGATGCTAACAGCAGATCAAACTTTATCCCTTTTATGTCAACTCCCTGTCTCTTTAGCGCGACGACGGTTTCCTTCGAGTTGTACACGTATTTCGTTGCGCTTTCGTTTTCAGCCCATTCCTTAAATGCTTCTGAATTCAATGCCGTCTCAAGCGTAAAGAAAATCGTACCTTTCTCATTGTGCAGACTCATCCCGATTACTTCGCCGAGGTGATAATTCTCCTCCAGCATTTCAATGTATAATGAGCTTTCGTTCGCAAGGTGTTCTTCTTTGATGGTTTCAACTATCTCAAAGGAGATATCATCCAGTTCCTGAGGCTCTTCTTGAGTGGTTTCGCCCATTTTCTCCAGTAGTGAGTTGAATCCGAGATCCCGGTAAACTCCCTTTAGTTTCCCTTCATCCATTCCATCATAATTCAGCTCTTCCACTCCAATCTCGATTGGAGCTTCCCTTAGGATGGTCGCGAGTTCCTTACTCATGATCGCTTGTTCTTTATTTTCTTCGAGCTTTTCTTTTAATTTCTTCCCGCTGACCTTGTCAATGGAGTCTAGCAGCTTTTCAAGGGAATCAAATTCTTTTAGCAGCTTGATCGCCGTTTTCTCCCCTACACCCGGCACGCCTGGAATATTATCAGAGCTATCCCCCATCAGACCTTTCATATCGATGATGCGATCAGGTGTGATTTCCCATTTTTCTTTTATATGCTCGGGAGTATACACTTCGATATCCGTTATACCTTTTCTCGTAATACAAACCGTCGTAGTCTTCGAGCTTAACTGGGTTAAATCCTTATCCCCGGAATACACCTTTACCTCGTACCCGTCAGATTCCGCTTGCAGGGAGAGCGTTCCGATAATATCATCCGCTTCATAGTTTTCTTTTTCATAGCGCTTAATTCCGTATGCATCCAAAAGCTCGCGGATATACGGAAATTGCTCGGACAATTCCGGTGGAGTCTTTTGTCTGCCGCCTTTGTATTCCTTGAATGTCTTATGTCTGAAAGTCGTTTTCCCTGCATCAAAAGCGACTAAAATATGAGATGGTTTTTCGTCTTCGAGTATTTTTTGCAGCATGGTGGTAAAACCGTATACTGCGTTTGTATGTACACCTTTGTCGTTATTTAATAAAGGCAGTGCGAAGAATGCACGGTAAGCAATACTATTGCCGTCGATCAATACTAATTTTTTTGACATGTAAGTACCTCCTGTAAAGGCTTCTGATTCTATATGTTTATTCTATCATGTTGGGGAATGAAAGGAAAAATGGGGGCCTTATTAAGTCCCCATAGATGACTTTGATTAGATTTTGAATCAGAGTCATTTATGGGTGGGTTTTCGATAAAAGGAACATAAAATTGAAAAAAACTGTTGAAGAATGAGATCACTCAATCTTCAACAGTTTCTTCTTTTATTCTGTATACCCCATCAACAGTCTTGCATATGGGGAGTCAGATGGTAAGATGATAACCGTTTTATCATCCACTGTTTTCTTATAAGTTTCCAGCGTTTTGTAGAGGTCATAGAAATCGGGATCCTTGGAGAACGATTTGTTGTATATTTGTGCCGCTTCCGATTCCCCTTCTGCCCTGATGACATTGGCGTCAGCCCCTGCTTTTGCCAGCAGCTCCTTCACTTCACGATCTGTTTCAGCCGTGATCCGCTGTTTCTCGGCATCCCCCATTGAGAGGTATTCCTGGGCCTTTGATTCACGTTCTGAAATCATACGCGTATAGACAGAGTTTTCATTTGCTTCCGGTAAATCCGTACGCTTCATACGGACATCCTGAACGACAATTCCGTATCCATCCCGTTCAAGAAGCTCGTTCACTTTGTCAGTCACCCGATCGTTCAAACTTCCCCGGGAAGACTTTTCATCATTGATGATTTCATCATATTCTAATTGCCCGAGCTCGGACCTGACGACAGAGTAGATGAACTCTTCCATTTTCGTCTCTGCGTTGATGACCGTTCTTGCATTCTTGATCATTTTAAGAGGATCTTCGATACGCCATACGGCATAGTTGTCGATGAGCATCCGCTTTTTATCTTTTGTATTGATCTCAGCTTCCGTTACATCATACGTCATTTGATGCTTAGGCAGGGTAGTAACAGACTGAATGAACGGTATCTTATATTTCAAACCGGGTTCTTTGTCTATTCTTACGACTTCCCCGAATTGACGGACGACTTTATACTCTCCTTCTTTGACAATGAAGAGACTGGTAAACAGCAGAAGAATGATGGCAGCGAGAATGACTAGGAAGATCCCTAACTTTGTATAACGCTTCCACTCAATAGGTTCTTTCTTCTTTTGATTGATGTCAAAGACGTTTTGATCACTCATTCTCTTCACTCCCTTCCTGCTTCACCTGGCCGTTTTGATTTTCAAGCTGTCGAATCGGGAAGTATTTCAACGTTTCTCCACTATCCTTCATAATGTAGATTTCTGCATTCGGAAGAACATTCTCCAGGGTCTCTAATACAAGTCGTTTTCTCGTAATCTCAGGATTCGATTTGTATTCGTTATACAGCTTATCAAATACGGCTACATCTCCACGGGCCTGCTCCACACGCGCAATTTTATCCCCTTTTGCCCTGGACATGATCGCATCTTTTTCACCTTTTGCTTCATTTGATCGCTGGTTACGATATTTCTTTGCTTCATTTATTTTCGTGTTCATCGTTTCCCTTGCGTCCGTCACGGCTGTAAAGGCTGATCGAACCTCTGCATTCGGCAGCTCGACATCCTGCAATTTTACTGCAAGAATGGAAATACCAATATCGTAATCATCAATCAGGGTGGTTAGTAAATCTCTTACTTCCGCCTCGATTTCCGCTTTTCCAGATGTTAACGCATCATCTATCAAAGAGCTTCCTATAATGCTTCTTAAAGAAGATGAAGTAGCATCGTAAAGAATTTCCTTCGGGTTGTCTGAGTTAAATAAGTACGTTTCAGGATCTGTGATTTTCCATTGAACCACTAGATCAGCGAGAACGATGTACTCATCTCCCGTGATCATTTTCGTTTCTTTCGGAAAGTCCTTGATCTTCCCGTCTTTTTCTTCATATCCAAATTGCAGACTGAAGGTTTCTTTAGACAGGACTTCCACTGATTGCATCGGCCATGGCATCTTGAAGTGCAGCCCAGGCTCAACGACTGGCTCTCCCGCTTCTCCAAATGTCAATACAAGAGCTTGTTCTGATTCATCAACGGTATACCAGGAAGTCAATAACACAACAATTAAAATAATGGCCGCTACAACCATCCCTGTCACCATGTAAATTCGTTTTAAACTCATATGCGCCCTCCCTTTTCTATCTCTATATCTTATTAATCGCCTACTAAGATATACGGACTTACTACAAAAAGGTTTCATTAATATTAAGAGAAGATGACAAAAGAGGGAGTTAATGTAGTAGGATCGCGGTGTGTGGATTCCTAACTGGATGCATCCGTCAGCTGGCAAGTAAGCTTTGCATTCATTATGGAGATAGCGCTTTCAAAATAAAAAAGCGAAAAGACGAGAACGGGGTTAGTTCTCGCCTTTTCTTAACACCTTGGATGAAGGGGTTTCACTTAGTATCGTAACACCCTTTTATTAACTGGATTTAAACCTATTGTAAATACAATGTAAAATAATTGTAAACTAACTAAGATTTTCTTATCCCTTCACCTAAAGAATAGCTTGAAGACTGTTTGTATAAGGAGACTGTGAACGTCGTACCTTCATTCACTTCACTGTCCACTTCGATCTTTCCTTCATGAGCTTCGATGATATGCTTCACAATGGCTAAACCTAAGCCCGTTCCGCCAGAATTACGGCTTCTTGCTTTGTCCACGCGATAAAATCGTTCAAAAATGCGGGGAAGCTCTTCTTTACTGATTCCCATCCCGTTATCCTTGACGCTCACATGAACCATTTCCTTATCTTCCTTCACTGAAATCAGGACATCCCCGCCCTTTGGAGTGTACACGATCGCATTACTGACCAGATTAATGAAGACCTGTTTTAGTCGGTAGGAGTCTACTTCCGCATGGCCCCTTGACTCAAAGGACGTTTGAAGGGAAATGTCTTTTGATTTCGCTTTTTCTTTCAGTATCGGAATCACGTCTTCAATTAAACCGGCAATCTCTACTTCCTGCAGGGAAAGCTCGAACCCCTGTTTTTCAATCTTGGACAGTTCCAATAAATCCTGGATAAGGGATTGCAGGCGGTCGCTTTCCATCAGAATGATATCCAGGAAAGACTTTAACGTATCCGGATCATTCATCGCCCCATCCAATAGTGTCTCAGAGAAACCTTTAATGGATGTGATCGGTGTTTTCAATTCGTGAGAAACATTCGCTACGAAGTCTTTTCTCATTTGCTCAAGCTTTTTGAGCTCCGTGATGTCATGGAATACCACGACAATCCCTTTCCACTCATCGTTATGACCGATAATAGGAGCCCCATATACTTCATAATGCTTTCTTTCTATTTTGTGAGGAAGAAGGATTTGCTTTCTTAACCGTTCTTCTGTCATGAAGATTTCTTCCACAAGCTTATTCACTTCCTGATAGTGAATGACCTCATGGTATCTTACTTTTTTCAGCTGGCTTTCTTTCAGATTAAAGAAATCCCTGAACGTCCGGTTCGTTAATACAACAAATCCTCGGTGATCAATTAAGAGAAGGGCACTCCCCATGTTTTCAATCAGCGTCGTTAAACGATCCTGCTGCATTTCCTGGGAATTCACCATTTCCTGCAGATTACGGGCGAGAATGTTAATGGAGGTACTTAACATAGTCGTTTCATCCAGGCGGTCTTCGTATGTCCTCGCCCGATAATTCCCCTTGGCGAGCTCCATTGCCACATTCGTTGCCGATTCAATGGGCTTTGTATACCTCACCGTAATTCTCGATCCCAAAATGATAATGAGAATTAACGCAAGACCCAAGGAAATGGACAGCACAAACCAAATTTGCTGTATGCCTTTCTCAAAGGCTTCTACCTCGGTACTCATGATAAGCAGTCCATTAAACTGGTTTTTCTCTCCCTTAAGCGGGTACCAATAATACCTGTACTCCACCCCTGAAGTCACCAGTTTTCTATGCTTTTGCTTTACATCCCAATTCTCCTGGATTTCATTTATGATCCTCTTTTGCTGAGGGCCAACCAGTGATTCCGAGGTTTCCGTATCATGGACTACACTTCCTGAGTTATCAAGAATCGTAATCCTGACATCCAATATGTCACTTAATTCTTTGATCATCTCGGGATCGATTTCTTTCGGTGTCCCGTTTTCTTCAATGGAATTAGCCAGTAACCTTGCCTCTTTTTGAATCCGGGAATTAAATGTATCCAGGTAGAAATTCTTGAAAATCTGTCCCAGAAGCAAACCAAGTCCTATCAATACAGCGATGATCAGGGTAATTAGAGCAAAAAGAAGCTTTGTTCTAAACTTGGTCATCGATTTTTAGGCTCCTCCAATTTATACCCAAGCCCACGGATGGTTTTTATATAAGTTGGTTTTTTCGTGTTGGATTCTATTTTTTCCCGTAAATGACTGATATGAACATCCACTATTCTGGTGTCCCCGGCAAAATCATAATTCCATACCGCACTTAATAGCTGGTCTCTCGTTAAGACTCTGCCCTTATTGTCAGTTAGATATAAAAGAAGTTCGAATTCCTTAGGTGTTAATTCCATAAGTTCACCTTGGAAATAAGCTTCATACTGTTCCGGATAAACCTTTAATTCTCCCACTTCCTTGTAATCTGTCGGTTCAATGGAAGAGGATTCCACCGCTTCCTGTATGGCTTGACTGCGTCTTAGAATAGCCTTGACCCTCGCAACCACTTCACGTGGACTGAACGGCTTTGTCATATAGTCGTCTGCCCCAAGCTCCAGTCCCAGAACTTTATCAAATTCGTCATCCTTCGCCGTTAACATAAGAATGGGGATATTAATCTTCCTCTGTCGCAGTTCTTTACACACTTCGATTCCATCCATGGAAGGAAGCATCAGGTCAAGAATAATCAGGTCAGGGGATTGCTCAATCGCTTTATCCCTTCCTTCTTCACCATCATGTGCTGTTGTAACGGAATAACCGGATTGCTCAAGATTGTACTTTAAGAGTGTTGCAATAGACTGTTCATCATCGACTACCAAGATTTTTTTGCTCATTTGTTGTGCCTCCATACAAAAGAAAATTAACCCCAACATCCAACGTCTTTATGTAATTGTACTTTCATTATAATATAAATCTCGAGGGTTACCATCATTTAGAGAGATTTAATACTTTTTAGTTTTCTTGCCGTTCGTTACTTAACCGCCCCAAAACTTGTTATCTTCTTTTATATGATGCACTTCTCACGCTTTCTTTATCATAATTTTCCATAATAAAAAGAGGCTAGGGTAAAACTAAAAACAAGAAAAATAATAATAAACCCGAACCAATCTGCCTACTAGGAAGCAGATTGGTTCGGGTTTTACTTAGGCTAAAACACTTTTGTCTCAGCCTCCTTAAGTTGTTTAGAAGTTTTCTAATGCATGGCTATTCATTTTCTCTAGTCGGTGAGGCGGGCAGACTTTGATGGTACCATTGATGACCTTTTCATCTTCTTCATTGGTAGCTGTTACATCAATGGTTACCAAATGAGTGTTGGGATCGACTTCCTTCACTTCAAACAGGAATTTTACTGTTGCGTAATGATAGACCGGTTTAGGGAATTCAATGTTTTGCTCTACTATATGAGAGCCCGGGCCCGGTAGGTATTTGGAAACGGCAGATGTGATGATGCCTGTTAACATGATTGAAGGAACAATCGGCTTTTTGAATGGCGTTTGAGAAGCATAATCATGCTGGATGTATAATGGATTGGCATCATTTGTGAGCCCAAGATATAGAAGCAGTGCGTTATCTTCTATTTTTTCTGTAAGGGTCAGCTTTTCACCAATCGTCATTTCCTCGATTTTTCTTCCCAGTTTTCTCTTTTTCCCTAATAACATAAGAAGCACCTCCGCGTATGTAAACGATTACAATTTTAAATAATAAAAATTGTTTTTATTATCTGTCTATTAATATTTTAACATTTATAGGGTTTCCATACAAAGAGTTTTTACGCATGGGGTTTAATTTAATAGAACATCATTTAGTAAAGTCTAGTTGATTAAACTTCCTCGATAGGCGTGTAGTGGTTGATTTCCGCTCCAGGTGCTCGCTTTCCGCGGGGCGTGAGTTGAGCCTCCTCGGGCTTTTGCACTGGCCCCATAATGTTG
>NZ_JBITPL010000027.1:0-56392 GCF_050467885.1 Rossellomorea sp. NRS-1567
GTTTTCAAGGTTCAATGTGTATGTGCTTCTGTTTGAAGCGACTTTTTAAATATTACATTATCGACTCGTTCAAGTCAATAACTTTTTTTAAAAGTTTTTATTAAGTTTGTCTCCTTTTTGCGGCAACAGATAATACTATACCACCTTCCAAATATGGGCGCAAGAGTTTTTTCAAATCTTTTTTACCACATAATAATTATAAGACAAAAGACATCCGTTTCATTCTTTTTACCGTAATCTTATAGTGTAAATAAGATGACTATAGACCTAAACTGCGCTTTTGCATCATTATTCTCCATATTATTATCAACCCATCATTCATTAAATTTCAAAAAAGAACAGCAGGAGCGTTGAGCCCCTGCTGTTCTTTGACACACGATTAATCACGATGACGCATTAATGGGAAGAGTAAAACGTCCCGAATAGATGGAGAGTTGGTTAACAGCATAACAAGTCTGTCGATACCGATACCAAGACCACCTGTTGGCGGCATACCATATTCAAGAGCCTCGATGAAATCATTATCCATCATGTGGGCTTCGTCGTTTCCTTCTTCTCTTTCTTTCAATTGCGCTTCAAAACGTTCTCTTTGATCGATTGGGTCATTAAGCTCCGTGAAGGCATTCGCATGTTCACGGCCTACGATGAATAACTCAAAGCGATCTGTGAATCGCGGATCTTCATCATTTTTCTTGGCAAGTGGAGAAATTTCCACCGGGTGACCATAGATGAATGTAGGCTGGATAAGTTTGTCTTCCACTTTTTGTTCGAAGAATTCATTTACCACATGGCCGTATTGCATATTGTCTTTGATTTCGATGCCGTGTTCTTTCGCAAGGGCACGTGCTTCTTCATCGGACATTTCTTTCCAGAAATCCACACCAGTCTGTTCTTTAACCGCGTCCACCATATGAAGACGAGTCCACTGCGGCTCCAGATTTATTTCATAGTCTGCATACTGAACCGTAGTAGTGCCGAATACTTCCTTGGCAATATGAGCTACAAGATTTTCAGTAAGAGCCATGATATCTCGGTAATCTGCGTATGCTTCATAAAGCTCGATCATCGTGAATTCCGGGTTATGTCTTGTAGACACACCTTCGTTACGGAATACACGGCCGATTTCGTATACTTTCTCAAGTCCACCGACAATCAGGCGCTTTAAGTGCAGCTCGATTGCGATACGCATGAATAACGGCATATCGAGGGCGTTATGATGTGTATTGAATGGACGGGCAGATGCTCCCCCTGCGATGGCATGCATCATCGGTGTTTCTACTTCTAAGTAACCGTTGTTGTCCAGGTATCTTCTCATCGATTGGATGATACGGCTGCGGGCGATGAACGTCTCTTTGCTCTCCTGGCTCGTAATCAGATCCAGATAACGCTGACGGTAACGCTGTTCAACGTCTTTTAAACCATGGAACTTTTCAGGAAGCGGGCGCAGTGCTTTCGTTAGAAGGTGGAATTCTTTCGCTTTTACTGAAAGCTCTCCTACCTTTGTTTTGAATATTGTACCTGTAACCCCTACGATATCTCCAAGGTCTGCTGTATTGAATAGTTCGTATGCTTCTTCACCAATGGCATCTTTACGCACATAGATTTGGACTTGTCCGGCTAAGTCCTGCAGGTGGGCGAATCCCGCTTTCCCTTTTCCACGCTTTGTCATGATACGACCTGCGATGGTTACTGCAATGTCTTTCTCTTCTAATTCTTCTTTAGAAAATTCATCGAATTGAGATTTGATCTCGGATGAACTGTGGGTACGATCATAGCGTTTACCGAATGGATCCATTCCTTTATCACGGATCGATTCCATTTTTTCGCGTCTGACTCGAAGCTGGTCATTGATTTCTTCGTGACTCATGTGTTTCACTCCTATTCTATCTACTTGCTTTACTAGACTAATACGATTATATACCATACTATTTTACACAATATCTATGTTTGTAACACCCCTAAAGTATGAGTTATTTCAGAAACGTACTTTAGTTCGTGAAAACATATTGAAAAAAATCTAAAAAAGGCCGCTCCAACTTTGTGACAATGTCACGTATTGGTTCCAGCCTTTTCTAGGATAACATAAAAGGATATACAGGTGAATTCACCGGGATTCGCTTGGCTATACTGCCTCAAGCAAAGCCCTTTCCCCCTAATTCATTTCCTACCTATATATTACTCGACTATATTGACATTCACTCACTACGTTCATAATCATCCTGCGGCATCAGATCGTGCAGCGGGATGTTCAGCACTTCTGCAACGTTCACTAAGAAATCTTCTTTCGGTATTCGACTGCCTCTTTCAACTTCTCCAAGGACAGAAACGGAGATGGCTAATTCCTTAGCTAACCCTTCCTGTGTATACCCTTTTAGCTTTCTGAATGCACGAATGCGTCTTCCCCATTTATCTGTTTCCATAACCGAACTCCTTCTTTGTCAGGTATTTCGTCCAGAAATTCAACGAACGGGGCATTAAAAGATGGATGCTCTAAACGTGGAGCAACCTCTAATAACGGGATTAACACAAATGCTCTTTCTTGCATCCTTGGGTGAGGAATGAGAAGGTTCTCTGACTCAATCGTTTCGTGATTATAGAGTAAAATGTCAAGGTCTATTATTCGCGGACCCCATTTGAACTCCCTTTCTCTTCCAAGGTCGATTTCCACTTGCAAGCACTGATGTAATAGAGTTTCTGGACTTAAACTGGTACGAATTTCGATGACCATATTCAAAAATTTACCTTGTTCTGTAAATCCTACCGGGTCTGTTTCATACATAGAGGATCGTTTCGTTACCTCTATCTTACCATGACTACCTAAGATGTTTATGGCTTTTTCTAAATAACCCGCCCTGTCCCCCATATTGGAACCAAGGGAAATATATGCAGTATTCATCCTATCGACTCCTATTAATCTCCACCGCCACCGATTGGTAATGTCCAGGAATAGGTGGATCAGGCTTGATTAGTGTAATTTTACAGCTCTTTACGACTTGGAATGTTTCTAAAATCCGGGAAGAGATGTCTTCAGCGACCGCTTCCACTAAATTCTTCGGTTCTCCCTCAACAACAGTTTTGGTGATGGAATAGATCTCCGCATAGTTTACGGAGTCCTCAAGCTGATCACTTTGACCGGACTTCCTTAAATCTAAATGCAACTCTACACTAACACGAAAACGTTGTCCAAGTTTGTTTTCTTCCTGGAATACACCGTGATAGCCGTAAAACTCCATTTCATTCAATAGAATCTTATCCATACATTTTCTCCTTTCCAACGAGGGCATCCATCATTTTAGCCATGCGGGCCATTTCCTTTACGTCATGAACACGTACGATGTGACACCCTTTTTGAATCCCGTAGCATACCGTCGCTCCCGTGCCTTCCATCCGTTCCTCTACGGGCAGATCCAGGACATGTCCGATGATAGACTTTCGTGACGTCCCCAGGAGCACAGGATATCCTAGGGAAACAAGAACATCCAAGTGTCTCATCATCTCTATGTTTAATTGTACTGTTTTGGCAAACCCGATTCCAGGATCCAGAATGATTTGGTCGTCTTTCACCCCTGCTTCTTTTACTAAGAAGATGCTTTCCTGCAGATCTTGTATCGCATCCCGAACGAAATGGCTGTACCCCTGGTTATCCCGGTTATGCATGAGAATGATCGGGGCACCCGTTTCCGCCGCTACTTGTGCCATTTCAGGATCTTTTTTCGCACCCCATACATCATTAATGATGCTTGCTCCTGCTTCCAAAGCTTTACGGGCCGTCTCTGACTTATACGTGTCGATGGAGATTGGTACGTTCACTTCTTGGGAGATTGCCTCTATAATCGGCACGACTCGTGAAATTTCTTCTTCAGCAGCTACGATTTGGTGCCCTGGCCGAGTAGACTCTCCACCTATATCTATAATGTCTGCCCCCATCTCAACCAT
This sequence comes from Rossellomorea sp. NRS-1567, assembly GCF_050467885.1. Taxonomy (NCBI): domain Bacteria; kingdom Bacillati; phylum Bacillota; class Bacilli; order Caryophanales; family Bacillaceae; genus Rossellomorea; species Rossellomorea sp. NRS-1567. The sequence continues at coordinate 3,937 of NZ_JBITPL010000027.1, forward strand.
TTCTTTCGCACGCTCTACAGCCCGGTTCAATTCATTGAACGAACCACCGTCCGAGAATGAATCAGGTGTGATATTTAAAATCCCCATAATAAGGGTTTTCTCTGAAAAATTAAGTTCGTATTTTCCGCACTTCATTGCACGACTCCCCCTGCTATAATTCCTCTATTGAATTCAAGTGGCCTGTGTATTGGCTGTATCGTTCATGTAACAGCCCGGTATACATTCCGTTGCGACCCGGAAAACTCATAGAGTCAATTCTGTTTACCGGTATGATTTCTTGCACAGAGTTTGTAAAAAAAACTTCATCCGCTCCCAGTAATCGCTCTTGCTCGAACAACCCTTCCCGAACCCCCATTTGTATTCGATCTGCCAGGGCAAGGATGAACTGACGTGTTATCCCGTTTAAGAGCCCGGTCTCTACAGCTGGTGTATACAATTCTGCGTCTTTTACCCAGAAAAGATTGGACGTTATTCCTTCACAGAGATAGCCTTCCTTTGTAAGAAATATCCCTTCCCGTTGAGGAGATAGTCCAATTTCCCGTTTAGCCGCCATATTGTTCAGGTAATGATGGGATTTCAAACGTTCACCGGTCTCCGGTGTATTTCTTCTTAACTGAAGTAACACACCTTCTTTTTCCTTTAATGGCATAGAAGGAGGCAATTCTTTTTGAAAAAGGATCACTGTCGCATCCTCATAGGGAGCCGTTTGTAAACCTATCTCACCTGGCCCACCGGAAACATTGAACCGGCAATAGGCATCTTTCAAGCCATTTTTATCTAAAAGTGTTGTTATTGCGTTCCTGATCTTTTCTTCATCCAGGTCCGTTGCAATATTCAATTCCTTCAATCCATGAGAAAGCCTCTTTAAGTGATCCTTTAGCAAAAACGGATGACCATCATACGTCCGAAAGGTTTCAAACACGCCCAATCCATATAAATATCCGTGATCGAATGGGGAAATGACAGCCTCTGATGCATGAACGATTTCACCGTTAAGATATAGGTACATTTATAAAACCATCTCGATTTTTTTATAAGTCGTTAAAAAGTTAAGGAGCAGCTGTTTCCCTTGTTCCGTCATGATCGATTCAGGATGGAACTGCACCCCTTCGATTGGCAGCTGTTTATGACGGATCGCCATGATCTCCCCTTCTTTCGTTTCGGCTGAAATGTCAAAGCATCCAGGAAGGGTTTCTCTTTTGACAATCAGGGAATGGTATCTTGTTGCCTCGAAAGGATTGGGCATGCCTTTGAAAATGGTTTTCCCATCATGGAGCATAGGTGAGACCTTTCCGTGCATTAACCGTTCCGCACGAACAACATCGCCTCCGAACACCTGGGCAATCGATTGGTGACCCAGGCAAACGCCGAAAATCGGAATCTTTCCGGCAAACGTTCTGATCGCCTCCAGACTCACACCCGCTTCGTTCGGACTGCACGGTCCCGGAGAGATCATCAGGTAATCCGGAGACAATGCCTCAATCTCATCTATTGTAATCTCGTCATTTCGTTTCACGATCAGCTCTTCCCCCAGCTCTCCTAAAAATTGCACAAGATTATAGGTGAATGAATCGTAGTTATCAATCATGAGAATCATAGGGTTTCTCCTTCCGCCCTGGCTTTCGCTACCCAAAGGGCTTTGGCTTTCTTCAAGGATTCTTTGTATTCGTACTTAGGATTGGAATCAATCACGACTCCCGCTCCCGCTTGAATATGGGCTTTTCCTTCTTTCACAAGCATCGTCCGGATGACGATATTCAATTCCATATCTCCATTGACGCCAATCCAGCCAATGGACCCTGTGTAAATCCCTCTTCTAACCGGCTCTAGTTCTTCAATGATTTCCATCGTTCTCACCTTAGGGGCTCCCGTAATGGTTCCACCAGGAAAAACAGATCGGATTAGATCCGCACCCGTTTTAGTTTCATCTAGTGTTCCTCTTACATTTGAAACGATGTGCATGACGTGGGAGTATTTTTCAATGACCATAAACTCATTCACTTCAACTGTCCCGTATTGGCAAACCCTGCCCAGGTCATTTCGTTCCAGGTCCACAAGCATCACGTGCTCTGCTCTTTCTTTTTCATTATTGATCAGCTCAAGAGCAAGTTTCTCATCCTCTTCAGCATCTTTTCCACGGGAGCGTGTGCCTGCAATCGGCCTTGTACTTACTTCTTTCCCTTTTTTCTTTACCAGCAGTTCCGGTGACCCGGAGACAATTTGAAAGTCCGGGCTTTGAATATAACTCATATAAGGGGAGGGATTTAATTCCCTAAGCTTTTTATAAACCGTGTAGGGCTCAGCCTTCAATTCTTGAGATTGTAGGACAGATAAATTCACCTGAAAGACATCACCCTGGGAGATATAAGATTGGATCTTCTTCACAGCCTCTGAGAATTCCTCTTCATCCATCGATACTTGGATGCCTGCTGTCTCGTGCTTCACAGGATCCTTCTCATATTCTTTTATTGAAGACAAGGCATTAGTCCAAGAGGAAGTCCATCTTGATAGCTTATTCTCGGCTGATTCCGTTTCTCCATCAGAAAGAATCATCGTCCACAAACTATTTTCCTGATGATCGTAGACCGCCCATTCCTCCAGGTAATAGAAATAAAGGTCCGGAATCTCCAGATCATCTCGCCCCAGAGCGGGAAGTCTTTCAATCTTCCTTGCATAATCATAACTAAGAAACCCGATTACGCCTCCTTGGAAATCAGGGAGATCCTCTCTTCTTTTCGTCCGAAGGGGATTCATCCATTTTTCCATTTGAATCAATGGGTCTCCATTTATCGTTTTAACCCCTGAAGAGTCTTGTATGCGCAACCCTTCCGGAACACTTTGTAAAATGACGTCAGGTTGTAGTCCAGCAACGCTATATCGTCCACCCCGTCCACTTTCTAACAATATATGATGTGATTGATGTTGACTAAGTTGTTCGTATGCTGCAAAAAATTGTTCTTTGGTTGAATGGTTTTTATGAAAATATAGGTGCTGCACTGACCCTTCACACTCCTATTCTTTATCTACTTTCATGATACATGAACTTCGGGAAGGTTTCATCGTTAAAAACTTGAAATTTATGTGAGGGGGGATGGTGGAGAATGTAGATTTTGATGGGGACTTTTACTACGAAATTTCCAATAGACCACACAAAAAAAACGGATCCTGAAGAGTTCAACCTTCAGGATCCGGCACTTTTAATCATTCTTCATCAAATTGGTAAAGAGGAGTACTTAAATAGCGTTCTCCGTTACTTGGGATGATGGCAAGAACTTTCTTACCTTTCCCTAACTTCTTCGCTACTTCAATAGCTGCATAGATGGCCGCCCCTGAAGAAATCCCACCCAGGATCCCTTCTTCTTTAGCTGCTCTTCTTGCATAGTCAAAGGCCGAATCTTTGTCAACTTGAATGACATGGTTATATACCTCTGTATCTAAAATATCAGGGATGAATCCGGCACCGATTCCTTGGATTTTATGAGGACCAGGCTTTCCTCCTGATAATACCGGTGAATCTGAAGGTTCCACGGCATATAGCTCGATTGATGGGTAATGCTTCTTCAGCACTTCCCCAGCGCCAGTAATCGTACCGCCTGTTCCAATCCCTGAAATGAAGGCATCCAGTTGATCGCCCATTTGCTCGACGATCTCAGGTCCGGTTGTTTCTCGATGAACTTTAGGGTTCGCTTCATTTTTGAATTGCTGAGGCATGAAGTGGCCTTTTTCTTTCGCTAACTCTTCAGCTTTGCGAATGGCCCCTCCCATTCCTTCTGCTCCTGGTGTTAATACTAATTCTGCGCCGTATGCACGTAACAGGTTGCGTCTCTCCATACTCATTGTGTCAGGCATGACCAGTAACGCACGGTATCCTTTTGCCGCAGCTACCATCGCTAAACCAATACCCGTATTTCCACTCGTCGGCTCAACAATCGTATCCCCGGGTTTAATCGTACCTTCTTCTTCCCCTGCTTCAATCATCGCTAATGCGATACGATCTTTTACAGAGCTTCCGGGATTCATATATTCTAATTTCAAGTAAACATCTGCACTATTTTCATCTACTAATCGATTCAGTTTTACCACTGGAGTCTGACCTATTAATTCCGAAATTGAATTGGCTACTCTCACCATTCATTCATCACTCCTAATTCCAAGTAAATTTGTTGGTTTTATAAAAAATGTAACAATATTCAATAAATTTGTCAATTAAAAAGCATACACACTGTTCACACCAACGATTCCTGGTTGGAGGTGTATCATCCATCCCTCATGCTCTCTTAACGCTGGTCTGATGTGACCCATTGCCTCTACCCTAGGTTATATGTATGCATATTTCATTTATCCTATGTTTCGTTAAAAAGTGTATCTCTATGTAAAAGAAGCTGACCTTTTAAAAGGCCAGCCCCCTCTAGTTCTGTTTTCCGTAAAACCAGTCCACTTCAACCTCTTCCCAAAAGGACTCGGGCTGCAGAGGCGTCTCTACTTGCTCTAAAGCAATTTGTCTTCGAATTTGAGATTTTACGTCTTTGAACGAAAAATGTCTTTCTTTCAAAACATCGTCTACATAATAAATAACGTATTCTGAATCCTCTCGAATCGGTTTTGTCCATTCACCTGGTGAGAGAGACTCTATTTCTTCTGACGCTTCTGAAGATAGGAAATCCCCATCCAGTGGAACATACCCAATGTCTCCTCCTAAATGAGCACTTTGCTCATCGCTTGAACGCTCCATGGCCAAAGCTTCAAAGTCCGATCCAGCCTCTAGTTCTTCGAGTGCTTGCGCGGCTTCTGATTGATCAGCTACCTTCAACTGCTTCAGCTTATACATTTTAGAAATAGAGTACAGATGCTCGTTTTGATTATAGAAGCTCTTCAACTCTTTTTCAGGTACTTGGACATCCTTCGTGAGGAGCTCCTCTAATAACAATTCAGATCTGATGTGAGTCTTTAGTGAATCTTCATCTTCAAGATTTTCTTCATCGTATGCATTATAAACAGATTGTATGAAATAATATTCCTGTTCTACTTCTTTATCTGAAACAGAGATATCATATTTCTTCGCTAAATGGTCGATCACTTGTTGATTGATCAGGGCCTTCAGCTCTTCCTTGCCATGCTTTTGCTCAAGGGAATACAACCAGTCCTCCCGGGTAATTGACTCTCCGCCAACCGTCGCCACGACTTCGGGAGTACCACTTACCCCCGAAGAGCGATTCCACACGAGTGTAATGATGTTAGTAACAAGTAGTACCCCAACCATAACGATGAGTACAGACCGTTTAATTCTCATTTCTCCCATTCTCCCTGAATCTGATTTACTGCTTCGTGTTTGCTTTCAGTTCTTCTAATTCTTCTTTAGAAAATACATACGTTTCATTACAGAAGTGACAGCTTGCTTCTGCACTCCCATCTTCATCGATCATTTCTTGTATTTCCTGCTCCCCCAGGCTGATGATGGCATTTGAAAAACGTTCTTTATTACACTGACACTTAAATGCCACCGGAAGCGTTTCAAGTACTTTGACTTCCCCTTTTCCAAGTACTTCTTCTAATACCTCTTCAGGTGTGAGTCCCTTTTCGATTAATTTAGAGATCGGAGGGATTTTAGCTAAGCGTTCCTCAATCTTCGTAATCGTTTCATCATCCGTTCCCGGCATTAGCTGCAGGATAAATCCGCCTGCTGCAAGAATGGAATTGTCAGGGTTCACTAACACACCTACACCTACAGAAGAAGGTACCTGTTCTGAAGTGACGAAATAATACGTGAAGTCTTCTCCAAGTTCTCCTGAAACAATCGGAACCTGACCGGAGAAATGATCCCTCATGCCGATATCTTTTACAATGGATAACGTTCCGGTTGTACCAACTGCACGACGGACATCAAGCTTCCCTTGTTCGTTTAAATCGAAGTGTACATGCGGGTTGGTCACATATCCCCTGACCTCCCCTTTTGCATTGCTATCTACAAGAATGGCGCCGATCGGGCCTCCACCCTCTACTTTGATCGTTAATTTATTTTCCCCTTTTAACATAGCCCCCATCATCACTCCGGCACTAATGCTTCTACCTAGTGCTGCTGACGCAGTTGGCCATGTTCCATGTCTTCTTTGTGCTTCTCCTACTGTATCCGTGCTTTTTACTGCATAAGCACGTACTTGGCCATTATAGGCTAACGCTTTTACTAAATAGTCGCTCATGGTTGAAGCTCCTTTCACTTTAGTTCATGTTTCTCTTGTAGATTAATTTTAATCCTTTTAATGTCAGGAAAGGATCTACGACGTCAATGCTGTTGGATTCTTTCGAAATCAATGTAGCTAATCCTCCCGTTGCAATGACGGTTGGTTCCTTCTTACTTTGTGCTTTCATTCTTTGAACGATACCTTCTACTTGTCCAACATAACCATAGAGAATACCTGCTTGCATAGCCGTTACGGTATTCTTTCCAATGATATGTTCAGGACGGGCAATTTCAATTCTTGGCAATTTTGCCGCCTTCGAGTACAGGGCTTCCGTTGAAATGCCTATACCAGGGGCGATCGCTCCACCCATATATTGTCTTTCCTCATTGATATAGCAATACGTCGTCGCTGTACCGAAATCGACAATGATGAGAGGACCACCGTATTCGTGAATACCAGCGACAGCATTTACGATTCGATCCGCTCCGACTTCCCTTGGATTTTCATACTTGATATTTAAACCGGTTTTAATACCAGGTCCAACGACGAGCGGAGTAATATTAAAATACTTCTCACACATACGTTCCAAACTAAACATAATTGGAGGGACAACGGAGGAAATGATGATTCCGTCAATCTCGTCAAACGTCAGCTTCACATGCTCGAACAGATTCTTCACAAGCATCCCAAACTCATCTTCCGTTTTATGTCGATTCGTTTCAGCTCTCCAATGATATTTTAAATGGTCATTTTCATACACACCAAACACAATATTGGTATTCCCTACATCCATTACAAAAATCAATATCCTCACCTACTAAGCCAATTGTTTTCACACTGCCAACATCATACCATAATTTTTTTAGAATAGGTACAAAAGCGCAAGGGCTTTGAATAGAGGCGACAAGCATAAGGCGAAGCTGCCGGAAAGGCGCTCTTTGCCTTTTTGGCAGCTTTGACTTATGACCTCGAGCCTCTAAGCCCTGGAGCTGGATGAAACAAAAGCGCAACCGGCTTGGTCAGACCCGTCAAGCATAAGATGAATGGGCTTGGAAGGCGTTCTTTGCCTTCTTGGTCCATTTTGCTTATGACCTCGAGGGGCTAGCCGGTGGAGCTGGATGAGTATAAAAGCGCAACCAGCTTGGTCAGGTTCGACAAGCATAAGACGAACCTATTAAATAAGGTGTGTGCTAACTTCATCTCATTATGGTTTAATATGCTGTATTTTGCATTTTAGAGCATTAACTTGTAGCAAAACACACATTTTAAGCTTATAATCCGAATTTTGATGATGAAATCCATGAAGAACTCAACCATAGGGTGGTGTTTCGGGATACTTGTTGAGAAAATCCGGCCGTTTCACGCCTTAATCCGGCCGAAATTGATAATAATCCAGCCGTTTCAATCGAAAACCCAGCCGTTTTACAATCCCTTCCAAAAACTACACATTAAACAATCAAGAATCGTCCTCCATTGGAAGCCAAGATACCCAAAACAAAAAAGGATGCACCCATAAATGGATGCATCCCTCAATATTATGTGCGATCTGAGTTAGAATCGTCTTCTTTTGAAGCCGTGTCTTCTTCGATCACAGTTTCTTCATTTTTCTTTTGGATATTTACTTTCACGTCGCTATTTTCCTGGTCGGATTCATAGACACGTTCCGGTAGTTTACCGTGATCCATTAAATGCTTGATTTGTGCCGCATCTAATGTTTCGATGTCTAATAATGTTTTCGCAATGAGTTCAAGCTTGTCACGATTCTCAGTAAGAATTCGCTTCGCTCTCTCATAGCTCTCTTTAATTAGACGCTGCATTTCCAGGTCAATTTCGTATGCGATGGCATCTGAATAGTTTTGCTCACTATTGATGTCGCGTCCCAAGAACACTTGACCACCTTGAGATTGACCGAACTGAAGTGGTCCAAGCTTTTCACTCATACCGTATTCAGTGACCATTTTACGGGCGATTCCAGTAGCACGTTGGAAGTCGTTGTGAGCACCGGTTGATACATCACCGAAGATGATTTCCTCTGCTACACGACCACCAAGTAAACCGGTAATCTTATCAAGAAGCTCAGGCTTCGTCATAAAGTAACGATCTTCTTTCGGAAGCATAACAGCATAACCGCCTGCTTGCCCACGAGGAACGATGGTCACCTTATGTACCATATCTGCTTCATCAAGGACTAATCCGATAACGGTGTGACCCGCTTCGTGGAAAGCCACGATTTTACGTTCTTTTTCAGATATGACTTTGCTCTTCTTAGCAGGACCTGCAATGACACGGTCTGTTGCTTCATCAATATCGCGCATATCGATTTTCTTCTTATCCTCACGGGCTGCTACAAGAGCTGCTTCGTTCAGAAGGTTTTCTAAGTCGGCTCCAGAGAAGCCTGGTGTTCTCATCGCAATCGCTTTTAGATCCACTGAATCATCAAGCGGTTTGTTATGAGAATGTACTTTAAGAACCGCTTCACGTCCTCTAAGGTCGGGACGATCTACTGTAATTTGACGGTCGAAACGTCCTGGACGTAACAATGCAGGATCCAGAATGTCTGGTCGGTTTGTTGCAGCGACGATGATACCTTCGTTAGCGCCAAAGCCGTCCATTTCGACTAGTAACTGGTTAAGGGTTTGTTCACGCTCATCGTGACCTCCACCTAAACCTGCTCCACGTTGACGACCGACTGCATCAATCTCATCAATGAAAATGATACAAGGTGCATTTTTCTTCGCATTTTCGAATAAATCACGTACACGAGATGCACCGACACCGACAAACATTTCAACGAAGTCGGAACCACTGATTGAGAAGAAAGGAACTCCTGCTTCTCCAGCCACCGCTCGTGCAAGTAAGGTTTTACCTGTACCTGGAGGTCCTACTAGAAGGACACCCTTTGGAATACGGGCACCCACTTCAGAGAATTTGCGTGGATCCTTTAAGAATTCCACTACCTCTACAAGTTCTTGCTTCTCTTCATCTGCTCCCGCTACATCTTTAAAGCGGACTTTCTTCTTCTCTTCGCTATATAGCTTTGCTTTACTTTTCCCAAAGTTCATGACACGGCTTCCGCCGCCTTGAGCTTGGTTAAGTAAGAAGAAGAACAGAATAAAGATAATGACGAATGGAATGATCGTTGTAAAGAAAGATACCCAGCCACTTGTTTCTTTGGCTTGCAATACTTCCACATCAATTCCTTGCTCTGATGCTGCCGCATTGATCTTCTCCATTAACTTTCCATCTGTAGTAAGGACATAGGTTAAGAAGTACTCTCCTTCTTTAGCCCCTTCCATCTGTCCTTTCACTTCATAAACGCCCCTGCCAGGCTGAATTGAAAAAGAAGAAACGTCTCCGTCTTCAAGGTTATTAATAAACGTACTGTACTCGATATTTTTGGTTGGCTCGTTGTTGTTACTGAAATAACTCACCACACCTATAATCACTAAAAAGACCAGTAAATAGAATATGGTGTTTCGAAAGATCCGGTTCATCCCTTACCTCCTCCCACGGTAAACAAACTAAGTAAAATAGTATCATAGAAAATCATGGCATTACAACAAATTGCACTTACAAGATTCCTCTTTAGATTATACTTATTCTCCTGTTGTATACACTCTTGGTTTTAAAACTCCGATATACGGCAGATTACGGTATCTTTCAGCATAATCCAGACCATATCCGACGACGAACTCGTCAGGAACAATGAAGCCCACGTAGTCCGCTTTGATATCAGCTTTACGTCCAGTCGGCTTGTCAAGCAAAGTGACAATGCTGATGGTTTTCGCTTTACGATAACGGAACAGCTCGACCAGGTAGCTTAATGTTAGACCACTGTCGATGATATCTTCAATGATCAGGATATCCCGACCTTCCACTTTCGTATCTAAATCTTTCACAATCTTTACTTCTCCTGAAGAGACAGTAGAGTTCCCGTAGCTGGATACATCCATGAAATCCATTTCCATATGCGTATCCATACGTTTACAAAGGTCAGCCATGAATGGCATTGCACCTTTTAAAACTCCAATTGCCAAAGGAAAACGATCTTGATATTCCTCTGTTAATTGTGCACCTAATGCTTTAATCTTTTCTTGAAGTTCTTCTTCTGAAATTAACACTTTTTCAATATCTTGGTTTAACAATGTTCAACTGCCTCCTAGAAGATGATTGCTCTTAAATTGTAGTACCAAACTATTTTCTTGCTCTTCTCCCAAATCGTAAATAGACTTTTTCATTCCCGGAACCCAAAGTATGTGGTTATTTGCGTCCACTACAATCGGCCACTCGTCACGGAGGTGAACAGGAACTTTTTCGTCAATAAAGAGTGTCTTCAGCTTCTTTGAGCCTTCGAACCCCTTCACTTTCATTCGATCTCCGCTCTTTCTCGTACGCACATATAAAGGCAGGGAAACCTTGTCCGGATCAATGTAGATCCTATCACCTGTACGATCCTCTGCTAACGAGGAAGAAAAATAAAGAAGGAACTGATATCCACCTTGAAGTTCAAGCGTTTCATTAACCTGTATCTCGTGACAATAAGGAGCTTCGGTTAACGCCAGTTCTCCAAAATGAAAATAACATGTATGATACGCCCTCGTTACCTTAAGCCCTTTTGGTAAATCCAAGCTGGCATTAGGCGTTTTTCCCTTTAATATACCCAATACATCGTAAATATGTATAGACGATAAGGAAGATGGTCTAAGTTTGTAAAGATAGTTTAATATTAGATTAATCCCTCTTCTTTGTAAAGGCTGAGGCATTGCAAGAAAACCATCGATATGTAAAGATGAGAAATCCCCAGTGTTATTCCATACCTTATTCAACTTATCCCTTGTTAATTCCTCTAAATATGCCTCATCTTCTGCCAATTCTTCACTAAATCGTTGAAATTGGAGATGAACATGAGGATTCTCTTTTTTCAAAAAAGGAAGAACCTTTTTTCTGAACCGGTTCCTGGTATAATCTTCCTTCAGATTACTGGGGTCTCTCCTCGGGTTTAGATCGTGCCTTTCACAATACGCCTCTATTTGCTCTTTTGTAACAGGGAGAAATGGCCGTATGATCAAACCTGCAGCAATGGATCGTTTCAAGGGAATCCCGGCTCTGCTAGCCCCGGCTGCCCCTCTTGTCAACTTCATCAGGATGGTCTCTACTTGATCATCCCCATGATGGCCAAGAGCTAATGTCGTAGCAGATGCCTCTTCCATGACCTCCATTAAAAATTCATAACGAATTTGACGGGCAGTTTCTTGCAAACTTCCATTCGTCCGCTCGATCTCCAATGATACATCCACTCTGTCACCGTAAAAAGGGATGTTTCGCTTATTGCAGTATTCTTTGACGAACAAGAGTTCCTGAAAGGATTCGTCTCCTCTGAACATATGATCAAGATGAGCCGCCATGACTTCTACTTCCCACTCAGCTTTGTTCGAATCAAGAAAATGGAGCAGCGCTAAGGAATCAGGGCCTCCCGACACTGCCACCATAATACGATCTCCTTTATTAATCAACTTATGGTCTTGAATAAACCTTTTAATCGTTTGCTCTAACATAACGCTTCCTCTTCCTGAAACCATTTCCCCCATTGTATCAATACCTGCTGAATTCTTACACTCTTACGCTACATCAATTCTCCATAGATATACAAAACATATAATAACGAAACAATCATCACCACGAGCACAGTCTCCAAAAAGTGACTGGATTTTTTATTTCGTTGATTTTGATATCTGCTATGCGTAGCGGATGAACTTGCATGAGCGCTTGTTGAAACAGGTTTACTTACTTTAGGCTTCGATTTGGGCTGCTGTACTGACTGAGAGTGAGAAAGTCCATTCAGGAGGCTGACCCTCATATCACTGGCAGATTGAAAATTCCCTTCCAGGGCATCAAGGATCGATCCTTCAAACTTCTTCAATTGGTCTTTGGAACCGATAGCCTGCCTTAATTGTTGCATATTCCCGTTTCCTGCCTTAGTGAAACGCCCTGGATAGGCTAAATTAATGAGGATCATCCCCACAGAGAAAAGGTCATAAGAAGGTTCGGCTCTTCGCGAACCCCCCACCCAGTATCCTCTATCAAAAAACTCCGTAAACTCTTTGATTGCCCGCCCATTGATGGTCGTTCCCCCAACATCAATACAGCGAATTCGGTAAGGAGGTCCAGTGACGATCAAGTTTTCAGGTTTTAAATCCCCAAAGACCCATCCTTCCTTATGAATTCGCTCCAGGTCTGTCAGGAGCTGAGCAATGAGTACACCTGTCCACGAAAATCCTTTCGATTGAACAAATGACAGCAAGTCAGTACCTTGAATATATTCCATCACATAAAAATGTATTTTCTGTCCCCGATACTCCCAATCATCCACATCAAGAAGCTTTGGCCCAAGGGGAGCACCTTGGACCTTGGAGAAAGATTTTAATACATTCACTTCCGAGGTAATGGATACATTGCTGTCACTCATCTTTAACGCCTGGTATCCAGACGAACCTTGTACCAGGTAGACGATCCCATTCGCACCATACCCTAATTCTTTTACAATGGTGTAGATCTGCTTATACCATTTTCCTCTTATAACTGTTCCGGGTGGGAAATTAAATGGTTTCTTCGAAGTATTGTTCATCATCGCCACGAGAGAGCAATCCCCTTAATGAACGTTTTTTCTTAAAGTGGGTGATAGCTTCTGAGATCGCTGGACCTGTTGGAGTAATTCCACCTGGAGACAACTTAGAGAATATACTCGTCAATGTTTCGAGTTTTGGTGTCCAATCCAGCAATTTTTCGACATCTTGTCGTTTCCCGGGAAATACAAAGACGGAAAATTTATTATCACCCATTCTTGCATTCAGGCTCAATGACAGGTCTAATAAGGCTTCCTTAACCGTGGGAAGCTTATGCTTCATGCTCGCAGACGTATCGACAAGAATCAACACTTCCATATCAACCGATTCTCCCAGTTCATCGACAACCTCCATGACCTCCCCGCGTTGTTCAGGAGGAAGTTCCTCCATGGATGCGGATTTCCCTAGAATTTGCTTCAGCTCTTTATTTACAACCCCCTGCAAGGTTTGTGTCATCGCTTTGCGCGTGACCATTTGTACGGTTTGAGAAAGCTGTTGTGCATATACAATCTGACTTACTCCACCCCCCGATAGAGCAATTCCTTCAATTTCCTGCATTCCATTATCATCTATCACATCATTATCCATGACCCCAATGACGTTCACTGAGATTCCCTGCTCCTTCGCAAGAGCCGCCATCGCAATCGGGTCTTCACCTTGATTTGAGCAACCATCTGTAATTAATAGAATTTGACGAAGTGTACCTGGCTTCATCAGACTCCCCTCCTCATTCTAAAGTTGTTACCATCTTCGCCGAATAAGGAGGGATTTATACTCTAGTTAACTATTTTTATAGGGTAAATATACGTCCTAGGAAATTCTCTTTTTATCCTTTGGTTTCGGTTTTTGCACAGGGATAGAGGACCATTTCGGTATATTATGTTTGATTTTTGAAACCACAATGGTCATATCATCTTCTATTAAGCCGGAGCTCGACCTGATCACTTCCTCCATTAGAATATCGGCCACTTCTTGTGGTTCCTCCGTTTCCAGCTCCTTTATCTTCCTCTTCATCCAGAGATCATAATTTTCCACATGTTTCGGTCCTTCAAAGGCACCATCACTCATCATAATGAGAAGATCTCCTGCTTTTAACTGCTCAGACACAACATCCACATCGAAATCCTGCTGAAGCATCCCCATGGGTAAATTGCTTGCCTCTACCTTGATGATTTTATCCCCCCGCTTAATGAAACTCGGGGTTGAACCAATTTTCAAGAACCTCGATGACGCATTCTGCAGATCGATCATGGCTAAATCCAATGTGGAGAAAATTTCATCATTCGTTCTGAGAGATAGAATCGAGTTGATGGATTTGATCGCTACCTGTTCTTCAATCCCGGATTCAAGTATTTTTTTCAAAAGCCTCAGCGTTTCATTGCTTTCATAGTGAGCCCGTTCTCCGTTCCCCATCCCGTCACTAATCGCAACAGCATATTTCCCCCTTCCTAATTCAATCATCGAGTAGCTGTCTCCGGATACCAGTCCTCCCCCTTTCGCTGCATGAGAAGCCCCTGTATCCACTATAAATTTCTTGGCAGATTGGAAAGTCACGTGACATTGACCGTTCTGGAATTGAGCGCACTCCTCCTTTTGAACAATGATATTTTCACCTAATATATCCGATAGCATCGGGGCAATCAGCTTTTCACCCTGTCCATGTCCCCCACAATAAGGCATGGTCATGTCTATATCGACATTTCCTTGTTCCAGGTTATAGATTTCAATGTTTTCAATCTCGATTCCAAACTCTCCAATACTCGATAAGATTTGTTCTTCCTGAATATGATGATTCTCCCTTTCTCTTTGAATTTCTTTCGCGAAGTTCCCCATCACCTCTGATACTCCAAGTAATTGGTCGGCGACCAGTTTCCTGCTTTCCTGGACCTGCTTCTTTAATTTCAGGTTCGCTTGATAGAAGGTCAGCTCCTGATATATGGTTTCTTTCAGTTTTTTCTCTCTCGTACAATGCTTCTCTACTTCTCTAGCAAGTTTTGAAGACAGAGGGACACGGCCCTGATCATACTCGGTCATCACATCTTTCATGAGATTATAGGTTTTATCAAAATTCCTGGCCCAGCACTGATCTTTCTTAAAACAGGTTTGACACGTTTTCTCTGTCACATTGCTTAAGAAATAATCGAACTCCTTATCTTCCTCCTCTTCAAATCGGTCTTCTATTTGTTGAAAACTATTGGACAAAGCTTGAAACACCGAGGAAAACTGTGTGACCCTATTAGCGGTCACATCTCTCACCCTTCGCATGTATCCCTGTTGTTCCTGCTGATATTCTGCTGTTCCAGGAATATGCTTGGCAATTTTAGACGTTAAACTTTGAGGGGTTAAAAATAAGAGTAAAATCGCTACCCCCGATTCATATAAGGTTTTCGTTATGACCGTATCTGTCTCTCCGTACATTCCCATTAATAAAGTAGCGATTAACAAACCGATTGCTGCTCCGAATTTCTTTCCTTCTTTCATAAGTCCGCCCAGAAGCCCCGAGAAAGCAAGCAAGCTCATTTGATAAAAGCTGGATACGTTGGCTAAACTGAAAACAAGCCCAGTGACAACCCCCACTGTGGAGCCCACTGAAGCCCCTGCTATAAAGGAAAACAGCAGCACTAAGTATCTTGATAACACATGTTCCACAGACAGATTGTATACAGACCATCCGATTGTACCTGTCATGATAGATGCCAATAGAATGATCAGACTGACCACTTCTTCTGTTTTCAGCGATTTCCTTCTACGCTGAACGGTTACAAGGGGCACACTTTGAATGAAAATATACGTTAAGAGAAAGGCAAGACTCGCTTCTATTAACGCCATTACTCCGTTATACACCGTCAGTGCTTGCCCTTGCTGGATAAAATCGAATGAAAGCTTTGTTACCATGACTGTGAAGAAGACATAAAAAGCGACGACTCTCAAATTA
Organism: Rossellomorea sp. NRS-1567; assembly: GCF_050467885.1. Taxonomy (NCBI): domain Bacteria; kingdom Bacillati; phylum Bacillota; class Bacilli; order Caryophanales; family Bacillaceae; genus Rossellomorea; species Rossellomorea sp. NRS-1567. Next base: position 19,674 of record NZ_JBITPL010000027.1, read on the forward strand.
TTCTTGTGATATTTCTGAGACAATCGAAACGCTAATAGGAATATTACCGCACTGACAAACGTATAACTGATACTAGGAAGAGATAAGGTGAGAGCTCCTGCAAGCAATCCGATTAGGGCAATGGGAGATTTCTCTCTTCGAATAAGGTAAACAGAGGCAAAGAACGGCAGTGCAAACGGCGTTAAATGTGAAAGGATCAACGCTCTTCCCAATAAAAATCCGATAACGAATAAGGCGATCCCCTTTTCTACGAACAGCCACTCCAGTTTCGAATAAATAGACTTCATTCTTTTGGATAGTTCCACCCTAGTGTGTTCAATGTCCACGTTCTGAACAGGTTCTATGATCGACTGATCGGCTTTCCCCATGTATGAAACACTCCCCATTTCTTTTTTGTTAAGTATAAATGGTACAAGCTTAAAACTTTGTCAAAATGAGGGAATGCATACCAAGAAAGTTTCGACGACTTTCTATAGATTCCGGTAAAATATTCAGAATATTCTCTTGTCATTCATTCTTCTTTTCTACTTTTTTCGTCCTAAACGCTTATGCGAGTATGCTTGAAGGAATTTTGACAAATTCTTTACTAGATTATATTGACAAGATAATTCTTTCTATGTATCATAGATTTTGTGCCTAAAAGGTGCATAAATATGGCGGTGTAGCTCAGCTGGCTAGAGCGTACGGTTCATACCCGTGAGGTCGGGGGTTCGATCCCCTCCGCCGCTACCATATTTCATGGCCCGTTGGTCAAGCGGTTAAGACACCGCCCTTTCACGGCGGTAACACGGGTTCGAATCCCGTACGGGTCATAGTAAAAAAAGACTATCATTATGATAGTCTTTTTTTGTTCAGCTCTTTTCGTATGAAGAGGCAAATCAAGTTTTTTCTGCAGACACCACTGCTTCAATTTGCTCCTGGTGATGTTTATCATGACCGATAAAGTCTTCAAAAAACTCTTCAAGAGTAAAGCTTTGATCTCCTACTGAGAACGAATGTTGTAAATCATCATCAGATAAGCAATTTACATATGCTATAATCGATTCGCGTGTTTTGATACCCTCTTCAATCAAAGCTTCCTTAGTTACCACGTCATGCGCATATTGTGCAGCTTCTCCATTAAAACGTTGAAAATCCGGAAAAGGTGACAGCTGCGCTCCTTCTGAAACCCTTGGGAGAATCTCTCCTAATGAATATTGGTCCCATTTGATCATGTGAGAAACATTTGCAGCAACCGACCACCTGCTTTCCTCCATTGGCTGAAACCACTCTTTGTCATTGATCCTTTTCAATTCATTAAGCCACAGTTTAAACGCTTCATGATGGTCGATTATCTGTTCTTTGTTCATAATGGCTGCCTCCATAAAATTAGTTAAGACTATTTTATTCGATGAGGGCAAGTCGTTTTCCTGTCTACACATAATAAAAAAACAGGCACACTCATCCTTATGAGTATGCCTGTTTTCCGTTCACAACCTGCTATATGAGTTAATAGACAGCAAGTTAACCTTTTTTCGCCCCTTTTCCACCACGACGAGACTCAGTATTTTTCTTTAAAGATGATAAACGATCCTCACTGTCTTTCAAGAAACGTGCCATCTTTTGTTCGAAACTCTCTTTAGTACGTGTGTCGTTCTGTTTGTTATTATTACTACGCGGGCGTTGAGGACGCTGAGGGCGCTGCGGGCGTTGTGGTTGCTCTTTCGCTTTTCGGATGGACAAACCGATCTTTCCATCTTTCTCAACATTAATAACCTTAACTGTTACTTCGTCGCCAACTTTAAGGTGCTCGTTAATATCCTTAACATAGTTGTCTGCAACCTCACTAATGTGAACTAAACCTGTTGAACCTTCCGATAATTCCACGAACGCTCCGAAATTTGTAATACCTGTTACCTTACCCTGTAACTTGCTGCCTACTTCGATTGACATAAAAGAAATGCTCCTCCTTAAAATGATAAAAGATAAACCTTACTATATATTATAGCCAATTTAAAAAAAGAGTGTCAATAAGACACCTCTTCTTCTTTCTCTTTATCTGGTTCAGGTATGTTGAAAATAATTTCACCTTCGTCTGATAAAAAGTAATCCCGGCGCGCCAGTTTGGCTATATATTCATCGTCGTTAAGCTTCACAATCTCTTCTTCCAACGCGGTTTGCTTATCTTTTAGATGTTCTAACTTTTTTTCTAATTGTGCTTTTTCAGTACGTTTATCTTCTAAAACCTGGGCTCTGGAAATGAGAGTCGAAATTAAAAATCCACTAATTGCCAATACTAAAATTAAAAATACTGCTAATCGACGGACCAAACGCTTTTTTCTCTTAGAAGACGAATGATGCATATGCTCCTGATGACGAACATATTCATTTTCCATTGGTGTCACGTTTTTTCTCATTCCCAAACCTCCTTTACAATATGGAGTGGCAAAGCCTTAAGCCCTATTCTTTGTCTTTAGGTTTCTTTTTGAACTTTTCTACCACTCTATATACTTTTTTGATATATGCTTTAAAAATTCCTGCCACTTTATTATATAACTTCTCGACTCTTTTTGTAAGATTTTTCGGCAATAAATTCCAAATACCCTTCAATATCCACCATATTGGAGCCGTTACGAGCTTAATCGCCCATTGTAACACCTTCCAGATCACCTTTAACAGGAATATTATGACGGATAAGAGCCCTTTTCCTATAGATAAAACCATGGTAATGAGAAGCACAATGATCCATTTTATCGGTGAATAAATTAATTTTTTTACCATTTTCACACCAAAATTATAAAGGGAGATAAAAAATAAGATCACCCGTTCCAAAAAGGCGAGATAAAGCTGCTTGATGAGGGCCTGATAACCAGCGAATCCACACAGCAAAGCAATGAAAATATAAAAACGGATTTCACCAAAATTGACGACAAATAAAATATAAAAAATCGATAGGGCTTGTAATACCCAAAACATAATATCGTTTATGAATACAAGCCACCGTTTTCTTTCAGATCGGTTTAAGAACCGATTGTACGTGTCTAATGTCGCACCAAATAAAGCTCCCATTCCGATCATGGAGAGCATGGTGTAGAACTGGGTTGAGAGTGTCATCGAAACAGCTTGCTAAAGAAGCCTTTAGCCTTCTCCCCATTTTGTTCATCCAGGTAAACGAGATCAAACACCTTTCCTTTAATGGAGACGATGCCTTTGTCCACGTCCAGATTTTTCATTTGTAGATTTTGACCTCTGACAGACAAAAACCCCATTACGGTTTCGAGTAGAAACTCTTCATTATCGAAGCTTTCCACCTGTTTGACACCCGTGATATCGAGAAGCTTGCGGCCCCTCATCATGACGTCATGTTCTTGAAAAGTCGTTTTATCTTTGTTTCCATCATAATATTGATTCATATCCATCCCTCACATTCCCATAGTACAAGCTTTGTAACTATGTTTATGATTTCGGGAGAAAAATAGAACCAAAATAGAGCCTCTTACTATGTAATCCTTATTCCGTTTCTTCTCGAACCCTTTCTTCTGAAAGGACGGAATAAAGTCCACTCGCTTCTTCTTTTTTGGTTGTTTCAAGAAGCCTTTCTATCTTTACCCTCATAATCTTTTGACCAAACCTCACGCTTAATTCGTCTCCAACCTTCACGTTAGAGCTCGCTTTTGCTTGCAGCCCATTCACTGTTATACGGCCCTGGTCGGCAATTTCTTTAGCCATCGTTCTTCTTTTAATCAGCCTTGATACCTTTAAAAATTTATCTAATCTCATGGATACCATTATTCATTTCCCCTTATTCGATATTCATCTTTTTGGCTTCGTTCCAAAATTGGTCTAATTCTTCTAGAGTGAAATCCTCAAAGCTCTTCCCCGTTTTCAAAACCTGTTCCTCCACAAAAGAAAAGCGGCGGTAAAATTTTGTATTGGTCATAGACAGGGCTTCCTCTGGAAAGATCTTATAGAATCTGGCCACATTGATAAGTGCGAATAAAATATCTCCAAATTCTTTTTTGATATCTTTTTCACTATTATTCTCGACCTCGTTTTCAAATTCCTTTAATTCTTCCCATACTTTTTCCCAGGCACCTAGTGGGTCTGGCCAATCAAAGCCTACTTTTGCGGCTTTCTTCTGGTATTCGTATGCCTTCATGAGAGCCGGCATTCCTTTGGCAACGTTCTTAAGCATCGGTTCATGTTCATCCTGCTTTTCCTGCTTCTTGATTTCATCCCAGTTCGCTTTCACTTGTTCCGTATTTTCTACTTGAACCGAACCGAATACATGAGGGTGTCTCCGGACCATTTTGGAAGCAAGGCTTTCAATCACTTCCTCCATGGTGAACATACCTTCATCCTCACCTATTTGGGCATGAAGCATGACCTGGAGCAGGACATCCCCCAGCTCTTCAATCATATGATCAATATCATCTTCCTCGATGGCTTCCAGTAACTCGTACGTTTCTTCGAGTAAGTATTTCTTGAGGGAATGATGCGTTTGCTCTTTATCCCAAGGACACCCATTCGGTCCCCTTAATGTCGAGATGATCTCTCTTAATGTTGCATATTGTTTATACGTGGATGCCCTTTCTTTCACAGCCGGAACGTACAGGCTTGTTAAATTACTGAGGTGGGCCACACGATCAAGTTCAACCAGCGGGATTCTATCCACCTTCTCTTCCTTGCTGCCAGCCGCTGTGACAAGCATGACTTCATAATCATATGGATAGAGCTCCATCAGGGTAATCTTCACCTCAGAAGCGATAAAGGCATCATACACCTGTCCGATGATGAGTTGTTGATTCATATGAATATCGTGAAGCTTTAAATTCGTACCATCCAATAGCTGAAAGCCATCGATCGGATCCGCTCCGACAGAAGCGAAAAGAGCATCAATGAAGCTTTGCCCCCCACCTATCGACACTTGAATCTTTCCTTCTTCCTGAAGGTCCAGAAGCATTTGAACTGCCTTTTCAGCCACTAACGGATGACCCGGAACGGCATAGACGATTGAATGCTTTTCAGATTCCCTAACCAGCTCACATACAATCTCTTCATACACGTGGTCGAACTGATCATGCTTTTCATATACAGCATCGAAGGATTGAAACTCTACTCCTTCTGCCATTAAATCCTTTACGACTGGATGTTCCTTCGTACGTAAGTATAGATGTGAGCTATTCTTTAGTAATCGGTACACTCCTAATGGGAGCTGTTCGATGTCCCCTGCACCTAAACCCACAATTGTTATTGTATGCATATTGATCTCCTCGCTACTTTTTATTCATTGGTTGTATGATATTCATCAGCCTTACCCATTTACTACCAAACGGCAAGAAACCCATTTCTTCTCTGGAGAGGACATTTCCTCTTAATAATACAATCAGAAAGATGAGGGCACCGAGGCAGGCTCCTCCTAAAGAAAAAAAGACAGAAAGCTCTCGTTCAGGCATTCCATTGTTTAAAAGTGTATCATAAATCTGCAGGAAACCCTGTAACACGATGGTCATGGCTGCACCGCTCAGCAATAAGGTTTTATAGAAAGAAAAAGGGAAAAACCGGATAGGGAATAATCTCCTTAGCTTCAAGATCATCATACCGGTAATAACGGTTAAAGATACGACCGTCGCGATGGACGCTCCCATGATACCCATGACGGGAATGAGATAGGCGTTGCCGAAATACTTTAAGAGAATGCCTATCAAAATACAGAATGCCGGGTAATAAATCTTACCGATCCCTTGGAAAATGCCTGCAAACGTAAGAATCAGACAGCTAAAGAAAATGGAAAGACAGAAAACGGCGATCACCTTTGAGCCCAATGCATTTTCGAATAACATCGTATTGGTAGGAACCATGATATTGATGATTCCCAATGTAGCTGCAAATCCGATGGTAATACTGATTTTAAGGGATAACTGACTGTACTTCCTTATCAAATTTTCTTTCTTTTTCAAGTAGGCACTTGTCACCAATGGTACGATGGTGAGGGAAATGGAGGTGGCCACTACTGTCCCGAGCTGGACAAAGGGCTGACCCCGGTCATAAATTCCTTTCCACGTTTTCCCTGACTCCGTATCCATACCTGATGAGGTCAGGAGAGAATATACATTCATGGAATCCACAAACTGAAGAAGGACCAGCAGCATGGCACTTACACAAATGGCTGTTCCGTTCATTAATAACCGTGACCAAATGTGTAAATACTCAGGGGACAACCTCAGGGACTTGCGCGAAAACAGTCTTTCCCTACGTGCAGTCACTATGAAAAGTAAAACCAACAAGCCTCCCAGTCCACCGGTTATCGAACCGAATAGCGCTCCGTTCCCCGCCATATACAGGGAATATCCTTGAGAAACCAAAATGGTTGAAAATACAAGAATCGTCGCCACTCTTATCGTTTGCTCTGTCACCTGTGAAACAGCGGTGGGCACCATATCTTCCTTTCCTTGATAGTAACCTCTCAGAACAGAAAGGGGAGCTAACAACAGGAAGGATAAAGAAATGACTTGAATCAACGGTTTCAGGAGTGGATCCCCCATCCAGCGGGCAATCACCCCTGCTCCAAAGTACACGATTAGAAACCAGCTTAATCCAACGATACATAGAAACATGAAGGAGGTGACGGCTACTTTCTTCGCTCCTTCTTCATCTTCATTTTCTAATTTCTCGGCTACTAACTTCGAGATGATCACAGGGAATCCATAGGTGGATAGTGCAATGGCAATTCCGTAAAAAGGATACACCTGCTGATAGATATAAAAACCAATATCCCCAACAATATTTTGAAACGGCACCCGATATACTGCACTTAATATCTTCGTCACTAGTGCGGCAACCGTTAATACCATTGCCCCTTTCAAAAATTGGTTGGAAGAGTACTTCTTACTCAACCAGTTTTCCTGCCTTTCTGTACCACTTTTTTCAATGCTCTTTGAGTCTGATCAGGCAGAGAAAAAATTCGTTTATGTATGGTCATTTTACCATAAATAGCTGCCTGTTTTCGTTGAACAGCTTCGTTTATCAGGCCAAAAACAAAAAAGAAGAGCGGCTAAGTGCCGCTCCTTTAGGTTATGACTCCATTTGTCTTGCTAAAAAGCCAGCTGCCGTTTCTACTGCCTTTTGTTCCACTTCGCCTACTGTACGTTCCTTCGAGAAGATCGCAACGGCACCAATCGGGTCACCATTTGCGACTATCGGGGCTATCGTATAGGAAGCCAGATCTTCACCGTGTCCATCGACAAGCTCAGCTTGTCCTTGTTGAGTGTGTAATAGAGACGTACGGTCATCCATTACTTTCTCAAGCAGTTCACTGATGTTCTTATTTAAATATTCTTTCTTTGAAGCGCCGGAGATGGCGATTACAGCATCTCGATCACAAATTAACACAGCGCTTCCCAGGCTGTCGTATAATGCTTCGCCGTATTCCTTAGCAAAGTCACCAAGTTCACTTATTGGGGAGTATTTCTTTAAGATGACTTCTCCGTCACGATCGACGAAGATTTCCAGGGGATCTCCCTCGCGAATCCTTAATGTTCTACGAATTTCTTTCGGAATGACGACACGCCCTAAATCATCAATACGACGAACAATACCAGTTGCTTTCATCTATAGTTGCCTCACTTTCATCAGATGATTTTTATTTGGCAATGTACCAACTTGTTATTGAATACTTTACCATTGTTGAGTTTAGTATCTTACAACTTAGAAGTTCTATACACATTCAGTTATTTTTTCTGTAATTTCACTAAAATTCTAATGCAGGTATCTTTTTCCATTGTTGGCAGCTGCATAAATACTAATACCCTTATCATAGTAAAGTAAAACAATCAGCGCGTTTACATTTTGGTTACATTATTATAACGAAGGTAAGAATTTCCGTATTTCATCTGATGAATGTGACGAAGTCCTTATCATTATTATGCGTTTTCTTCTACTTTTAACGCTTCATCTAAGTGCTTGATGATGTCATAGGCTATATTAAACCACTTGGATGATTCCAAGCGTGAGGTATTGATGGATATTTTAAGCTTAGAGCCTTCCATTCCGAGGCCCACAGCCCGGCCGTGTTTGTTGCATAGGTTAAAGACCTTGGATCCATCGATCTGTGCCGTTCCTTCCGGCGACATGAAGATGTTCACTGATTTCTTATCCTGCTTGATGGACTCAAGCTTTGTATTTTTGGCGTATATTTTCATTTCAGAGATTAAGAATAGATAGCCGACTTCCTCTGGATACTCCCCAAAACGGTCAAGGATCTCTTCTTCCAGCTCTTCGATTTCAGGAAGCGAAGAGAGGGAGCGGAATCGTTTATACATTTCGATCTTTTGATGTCCATCTTTAATATAATCATCCGGAATATAGGCATCGATTTCGATATCCACTTCAAAGCTCGACTCCGGCTGCTTCGGCAGATCTCCTTTTCGCTCTTCGATGGCTTCTTTCAGCATTTGAGAGTACAAGTCAAATCCGACAGAATCAATAAAGCCGTGCTGCTGCGCTCCCAGAAGATTCCCTGCTCCACGGATCGTCAGGTCACGCATGGCAATCTTGAACCCGGAACCGAGCTCAGTAAATTCTTTTATCGCTTGCAATCGTTTTTCGGCGACTTCCGTCAGCACCTTATCTTTACGGTAGGTGAAATAGGCATAGGCCACCCTGTTAGAACGTCCTACCCTTCCTCTTAATTGATAGAGCTGAGATAAGCCCATCCGATCGGCATCAAAGACAATCAATGTGTTCACATTCGGGATATCCACACCTGTTTCAATGATCGTGGTAGTGACCAGTACATCATACTCACCAGCAAGGAAGCTTAAGATTACGGCTTCCAGCTCGTTTTCACTCATTTGCCCGTGGGCGTAGGCTATTCTCGCATCTGGCACAAGCATGGAAATTTCATCCGCTTTTCTTTCAATATCCTCCACTCGGTTATAAAGGAAATACACCTGGCCGTTCCTGGCCATTTCTCTTTCAATGGCCTCTTTGATCAGAGCACCGTTGTATTCCATTACATATGTCTGAACCGGGAATCGATTCTCCGGCGGTGTTTCAATGACAGATAGATCCCGTACACCAAGCATCGACATATGAAGAGTTCGTGGAATCGGGGTAGCCGTTAGGGTCAGCACATCAATATTCGTTTTTAATTGTTTGATTTTTTCTTTGTGAGTGACTCCAAATCGCTGTTCTTCATCTATGATCAATAATCCTATGTCCCTGTATTGAATGTCTTTAGATAGCAGGCGGTGAGTCCCCACTACGATATCAACGGTTCCGTTCTTAAGACCCTTCATCGTTTCCTGCTGCTGCTTTCGTGTTCTGAAACGACTTAATAATCCGATTTCAACCGGGAAGTCTTGAAAACGTTCCTTGATCGTTTCATAATGCTGCTGAGCAAGGATGGTGGTGGGTACGAGAATAGCGACCTGCTTTCCATCGGCAATGGCTTTGAAGGCTGCCCGTATGGCCACTTCTGTTTTTCCATAACCTACGTCCCCACATAATAAGCGGTCCATCGGCCGTTCTCTTTCCATATCGTGCTTAATTTCACTTACAGAACGCAGCTGGTCATCGGTTTCTTCGTATGGAAACACCATTTCAAACTCTCTTTGCATGTCACCATCGGGAGAAAATGCATAGCCCTTTGCCGCTTCCCGTTCAGCATAGAGCTTAATGAGATCATCTGCTATATCCTGAACAGAAGACTGAACCTTCGACTTGACCTTCTTCCATTCACTTCCGCCTAACTTATAAAGCTTTGGATCCTTGTTCTCTGAGGCGACATATTTTTGGACAAGTTCAATTTGATCAACCGGAACATAGAGCTTGTCATTTCCCTGGTATTTCACATGGAGATAATCTTTGTGGACCCCATTGATCTCCAATGTTTCAATCCCAAGGAATTTACCGATCCCGTGATTCACATGAACCACATGGTCCCCTACCTTCAGCTCAGAATAGCTTTTGATTCTCTCAGCATTTGAAAGCTTTTGCCTTCTGGGCTTCTTTTGGGTTTTCTTATTGAAAAGTTCCTCTTCTGTAATGACGGCCAGTTTCTGAAGGGGAAGTTCAAATCCGTTCGTCAGGCTGCCGTTGATCATTTGGATCGTGCCCGGCAGCAGCTTATCTCCATCTTCCACAAAGGCAATTTCAATTTCATAATCGTCCAATACCCTTTGAAGTTTCTTAACCCGTTCTTCATCCGGTCCCAATAAGACAACTGTGTATTTCCCTTTTTTCCAGCGGTCCAGTTCAGCCTTTAATACATTCATCTGCCCATGGAAATTCTGCATGGGCTTTGTAGAGACATTAAAGATATTCTGAGGGCTTGTATTTGGAATGTGTCGCAGGAAAAGAGAGAAATACACCTTTGGCAGCTTCGTGTTACTAATCAACTCGGAAAACGCATGGGATACCGGTACTTCATGGATGATCTGTCCTTCTTGCAATAACGAGGTATACCACTCTGCTTCCTCTTTCTCAAGGGACTCACTCATTTCCTGTACACGACTGAATTCGTCAAAGAAAATGACCCCGTCTTCAGGTAAATAATCTAGCAAACTACTAGGATGATCATACGCCAGGGATAAGTACTTGAAAATTTGCTCAGGAACTTGTCCGTTTTCAAGCTGATCCACTTCATGCCCTATGTACTCTGTCATCTTTTCCTTTACAGCTGCCGCTTTCACCTTCTTTAAGCTGGAGGAAAGTCCAGCATTAATTTCGCGGATGAGCCTTTCGATGTTCTCATAATTCAATAAGACCTCTGTGGCAGGACCTATTTCCATAGAGTTAAGTTTATCAATCGAACGCTGGTCCTCAACAGAGAAGATGCGAATCGAATCAATTTCAGTATCAAATAATTCAATTCGGACAGGATTCTGCGACGTTAACGGGAATACATCAACGATTCCCCCTCTAAGACTGAATTCACCAGGGGTGCTGACCATTCCCGTCCTCTGATAGCCCATTTGAACCAATTGACTTAATACTTCATCCAAATCGATATCTTCACCCGTTTTAAAACGGATTTGATTCATTTCCCACATGGATTTCGGAGGAAGGATCTTTCTTAATCCTGCGACAGGAACAATATATACACCCGAGTGATTGTGAGAAAGCTTATTCAACACTTCGATACGTTGAGCTCTCAGTTCAGGACTCGCCACACTTAATTCGGCTGCGATTAACTCATTAGCAGAATATAAATATACTTCATCCTCCGACAGAAACTGAATGAGATCGTCATAGACTTTCTGGGCTTGAAACAAATTATGCGTAACCACTATGGTGGATTTATTCGTTTGTAAATATACATCCGCTATATAAGCTGTTCGGGATGAGCCAGACAATCCTGAGACAAGTTGTTCTGATAATTGCTCCTCCACTCCAGCGATGATGGACTGAATTTCTTCACTTTGGTGAACCTGTTTTAAAATACCTTTCAAGTGTACGCTCCTCCCCTTTGGATCTTTCTATATATCTCAACAGTAAACAGAAAAATGCTTTGGTTCTCCACCAAAGCGTTCTTACTGAATGATATGATCTAATTGATGATAATCAGGGTATCTCTCCAGACTCTCCTGACAATCTTCACAGATGGTCTTCACCTGAATATCTCCGTTGTCCTGATACTGAACCATGTGTAACCGTTCTTCATCTGACAGCGTATGAATCCCGAGCTGCTCTGAATGGACAGATACGTTTGAAAGTGTTCCAACATTTGTACCGCAATGTCGACACTGATAATGGATCGCCATACCATTTCCCTCCATACACATTTATACATTTAGTATGAACCTGATAGAGGGGAGTTATTCAACTTTCCACAGGAATGATGGAAGGTCGCCGGGATTTTTCAGTCCCTGAAAATGTAGTATATGAATTCTTTAGTTAAATTTATTCATCACTTCGAGGAAAGGTTTATCAAACCATGTTTCACATGCTTCCACACTGGCAGAGATGACTTTATCCAACTCTCCTTGATCTTCCTTACTAAACCTTCCAAGAACATAATCCGGGACACTCATACCGTTTACAGGTCGATCAATTCCAATTCTAAGACGATTGAAGTTCTGAGAGCCCAAATGAGCGATGGTTGATTTTATGCCATTATGCCCGCCGGCACTTCCCTTTTGCCTCAACCTTATCTTTCCTACAGGTAAATCCAAATCATCATAAATGACCAGCAAATCCTCATCTTCAATATTAAAATAATCCATTAGCGGAACAATGCTTTCCCCAGACAAATTCATATAGGTAAGCGGCTTTAATAAAACGATTTTTTCCCCTTTATAATGGTAGGTCCCGTATACCCCTTTGAACTTTGACTGGTTCAATGAAACCCCCAGTCGATCTGCTAAAGCATCTATAATAACAAACCCGATATTATGACGTGTTTTCTCATACTGTGATCCCGGGTTTCCTAATCCAACGATTAACTTCATGTCTAACACCTCTTCTGACCTTATACCTCTAGAATAACGTAAAAAGCGCAACCTGCAAAAGGTTACGCCAAAAAATATTGATTTTTATTCTTCCTTTGATTCACTTTCTTCACTGGCCTCTGATTCTCTTCCTTCTTCATTCTCAGGAGTACCAGCTTCCTGCTCTTCACCGCTGTCAATTTCTTCTTCTTGTCGAGGAGCCAGAATGGAAGCAATTGTACGGTCGTCCTCTTCATTAAGAGTGACACTGTATTTATCGCGGATATCACCGATCGTTACCGTTTCTCCAACTTGAAGATCTACAATATCGACTTCAATTGATTCCGGTATATTATTAGGTTTAGCTGTAACAGAAACCTCATGCAACGGCTGCTGTAGTACGCCACCGTCCTTCACTCCTGCCGCTTCTCCTACAAGGTCGATACGAACATCCGCATCAATTTCCTCCGACATATTCACAGCAAGGAAATCTACGTGGGTAACGGCATCCTTCAAGTGATCCTGCTGATAGTCACTTAAAATGACATTTTGTTTATTGCCATCCACATTTAAGGAAATAATACCGTTTCTCCCTACTTCACGAATCGTTTTGATAAACGTAATAGCATCTACCATAATCGATGTATTATCTGCTTTGTAGCCGTACACGACTCCAGGAATATTCCCCTCGTGTCTCAGCTTTGTTAATGAAGAGCGTTTGAAATCTTTTCTCTTATTTGCTTTTAATTCAGTTGCCATGTCTAATCCAACACCTTCCCTAATCTTTTATGTTAGTTAAAGTTCTATATATAGTAATTACCCTAATGTGATTTGAAATAAACATAGAAAAATCAATTTATGACGGGAAGGGTGCTAAAGGAATGTTGTCAGATGGGCGTTTTAAGAAAAGCTATTTTCGTAAAGTTTGTTGATTTAGAAAAGAAAGTAGTAGTTGATTTCCGCTCCAGGATGCTCGCTTTCCGCGGGGCTGGCGGTGAGCCTCCTCGGCAAGCCTCCGGGGTCTCACCTGTCCAGCTATTCCCGCAGGAGTCGAGCATCCTTCCGCTCCAATCAACTTTCTGAGCATGTATCCTTAACGGAAATCAATAATAACAAGAATATTAGCAAACAATCTCATTTAAGGTAAGTAGAGATTGAATTTCATTTTAAGGAAGAAGGATGATTTTTTTCTAGTTACATTGTTTTCTTGCACACCTTGAAGCTCTGTCATGAAAATACTGTTAAAGATGGTGAGGGGAACTGCGCAGACTCCTGCGGAAGTACGGTCGTGCCGAGACCCCGGAAGCGAAGCTGAGGAGGCTCGGCCGAACGTCCGCGGAAAGCGGAGCAGTTCCCCTCTCCATCCAGCACACACTTATTGACAGAGCATTGGCAGATCATATGTTAAAAAAACAAACAAAAAGAAGAGCCTGTCTCAAATAATGGCAGGCTCTTCTTCATATGCACAAACTACAAATATTAATTCTTAATCAAAAAGCGTGCTGACAGATTTTTGTTCATAGACACGGATGATGGCTTCGCTAATTAGTGGAGCCACTGACAGCGACTTCACTTTACCGATCATTTTCTCTTCGCTTAATGGAATAGAGTTCGTCACAACCAGCTCTTTAATATTCGAGTTCTCGATTCGCTCAATCGCAGGACCTGAAAGAACAGGATGCGTACAGCACGCGAATACTTCTTTCGCACCGTTTTCTACCAACGCATTGGCAGCCAGCGTGATCGTACCTGCAGTATCAATGATATCATCGATTAATATGGCGATTTTACCATCAATATTACCAACGATGTTCATGACCTCTGCAACGTTCGGTTTCGGACGGCGTTTATCTATGATGGCAATCGGCGCTTTCAGGCGTTCCGCAAGCTTACGGGCTCTTGTCACTCCTCCGTGGTCCGGGGATACGATGACAAGGTCTTCGTTATTGAATCCTCTTTCTTCAAAGTAATCCGCTAAGATAGGAACACCCATCAGGTGATCGATCAGGATATCAAAGAAACCTTGAATTTGAGGAGCATGCAGGTCCAGTGTGATTACGCGGGTAGCACCGGCTGTTTCCAACAGGTTTGCCACTAATTTAGCCGTGATAGGTTCACGCGCTCTCGCTTTACGGTCCTGACGGGCATAACCATAATAAGGCATTACTATGTTAATCGTTTTTGCAGATGCACGTTTTAACGCATCTACCATAATAAGAAGCTCCATCAGGTTTTCGTTTACAGGCTGACAAGTAGACTGAATAACGAATACATCACAACCACGGATACTTTCTTCAATGTTAATCTGGATTTCACCGTCACTAAAACGCTTAACAGAAGATTTCCCTAATTCAACTCCTACTTCATCCGCAATTTCCTTTGCAAGATGGTAGTTTGAATTAAGGGAGAAAATTTTTAATTTGGAATTAATATAAGAGTTTGGCATTGTGGACCTCCAATTATTTCTTATGATTTAGATTTTGAACGTAGTTTTCTTTATTTACCTGACGAGCTCTTGCAATCGAAAGAGATTCTCCTGGAACATCCTCGGTAATCGTAGAACCAGCAGCAATGTAGGCACCTTTTCCAACTTTAACAGGCGCGACCAGATTTGAATTACAGCCTACAAATACACCATCTTCAATCTTTGTCAGGTGCTTATTCTTTCCATCATAGTTCACCGTGATCGATCCACATCCAATGTTGACGTCACTTCCAACCTCTGCATCTCCAATGTAGCTTAAGTGGGATGCTTTACTCGCTTTACCGAACGAAGCCTTCTTAATTTCAACGAAGTTACCAATCTTCACTTCATCTTCAATAGTAGAATCCGGACGAATGTGAGCAAATGGCCCAATATGAACATCCGAGCCGATCGAGCTGTCATGAGTTACTGATTGCTTCACAACTGTTCGGTCACCGATCCGACAATCCTTCACCTCAGAATTTGGTCCTATCATAGCTTCTTCACCGATTATAGTGTTGCCAGTAAGAACCGTACCCGGAAGGATTACCGTATCTCTGCCAATCGTTACACCGGCATCAATATACGTATTGTTTGGATCCTTTATCGTTACACCATTGCGCATATGGTATTCATTGATGCGCTTTTTCATCGTGATCTCTGCTTGAGAAAGCGCGACACGGTCGTTCACACCCAATGTCTCATCAAAGTCACTTGTTTGGTACGCACTCACGATTTCACCTTCAGACTGAAGAATCTCAATTACATCCGGTAAATAATACTCGCCTTGTACGTTATCATTCGAAACCTTTTTCAGGGCATCGAATAACGCTTTATTATCAAAACAATATGTTCCGGTATTGATTTCTTTCACGCTTAGCTCTTCATCAGTTGCATCCTTATGTTCAACAATGCGTTCCACCAAGCCTTCTTGGTTACGGATGATGCGTCCGTATCCATCAGGAGATTCAGTGTGACCAGTCAAGATGGTCGCTTTCGCACCTTGTCCTTCATGATGCTTCACTAACGCTTCCATCGTTTCCCCTTTAATGAGCGGTGTATCACCACATACCACTAAAGTAGTACCTTCTAAATCACCTAACACATCTTCAGACTGCATAACAGCATGAGCGGTACCCAATTGCTCAGCCTGAAGGGCAAAATCACTCTTGCCTTCTAAATGCGACTTCACAAGTTCAGCACCGTGACCGATGATTGTGACAGTCTTTTCTATATGAAGTGTAGAAATTTGGTCGACCACATGTTCCACCATCGGCTTGCCACACACAGGATGAAGAACTTTGTAAAGCTTCGACTTCATTCTCGTACCTTGCCCGGCAGCTAATATAACGGCATATCGATTTGTCATTTTTGGTCCTCCAATAACCTTTTTATCCATAACGAATATATCCTAAAAACTTTATCATTTCAAGGATTCACACAAAAGTACATATATTTGTCATCAGAAAAGCGGAGGCGGCTTGCTCAGGCCCGACAAGCATAAGATGAATTGACCGGAAAGGCGCCCTTTGCCTTTTTGGTCAATTTAGCTTATGACCTCGAGGGACTAGCCGCCGGAGCTGGACACATAGAAAAGCGGAAGGGGCTCGCCCTGGGGCGACAAGCATAAGACGAGTAACCCGGAAAGGCGCCCTTTGCCTTTTTGGGTTACTTGGCTTATGACCTCGAGCCCCAAGCCCCTGGAGCTGGACATATAGAAAAGCGGAGGGGCTTTGCCCAGAGGCGACAAGCATAAGACGAGTAACCCTGAAAGGCGCTCTCCCGGTTTTCCAGGGTGTTTTCATATATTCAAACAATATGTCGAATTTTCTTTCCCCTTAGAATAAAAAAAATAATAATTATAGGTTTCATCTCTCTAAAAATCGGGGTATACAAAAAACGTATGAATTGCCACTTTTAAACGACCGGCTCTAAAGACAAAAAAAAGAGCCTTACAAAAGTAGGCTCTTGATGTTATAGATCTAATTAGGAAGCCCCAGCTTCTTCTAACTCAACTTCTTCTAGCTCACCTAGACGGTGATACTCAGCTAAGACGGCATCTTGGATCTTGCCGCGAGTACCTGAATTAATTGGGTGAGCAATATCACGAAATTCCCCATCTGGAGTTCGCTTGCTTGGCATCGCTACAAATAAGCCATTGTTCCCATCAATAACGCGAATGTCATGAACAACAAATTCATTATCCAGCGTAATAGATGCGATAGCTCTCATGCGACCATCGGTGTTTACTCGGCGTAATCTTACGTCTGTTACTTCCATTCTGTTCACCACCTTTTTCCCTAGATGAAATCTACTCTATGTATTCAACGAATTATTTACATATTCCTTCTTAAATTGTAAAACTTTTTGAAAAGTTTTATTTTTTATATCCTTTCATCTATTTCATTTGAACTACACTTCTTTTTTGACACAAAAAAAAACCCGTGAATTTTACTTCACGAGTGCGATTACTTCGATCTCAACTAAGGCATCTTTAGGTAAGCGGGCTACCTCTACACAAGAACGAGCCGGCTTATGGTTACTAAAATATTCCCCATACACTTCATTAATCGTACCAAAGTCATTCATATCCTTAATGAATACAGTTGCTTTCACGACTGTTTCCAAAGACGCTCCGGCTTCCGATAGTACGGCTTGAAGATTACGGAACACCTGATGCGTCTGTTCCGCCACATCCCCTTCTACCATAGTACCTTCTGCCGTCAGAGGGATTTGACCTGAACTGTAAAATAAATTATTTACGACAATCCCCTGAGAGTATGGACCAATTGCTGCTGGTGCTTGCTTTGTAGAAACTACACGCATATTAAATGCCTCCCTTTATGGTAGAAATCTTAAATTTGATTGAAAATAATTTCCTTCCGTCAATGAAATCTGTTTATCTTTTTCATTCACATCAGACAATCTTAACAATGAAACATAATCATCCACTAGTCGACCATCGATACTATTGGATTCAACTAAAACGCCTATTCCGGATAAAGTAGCCGAGAACTCTTCCAGTAAATTCTTCATACCGTTGATGGTTCCCCCTGCTTTCATGAAATCATCGACAACCAATACTTTAGACCCTTCCTTCAAACTTCTCTTGGAAAGAACCATGGATTGGATTCTCTTCGATGAGCCGGAGACATAATTAATGCTCACAGTTGATCCCTCTGTTACACGACTATCCCGTCTAACGATGACCACTGGAACATTTAAGTATGAAGCAATGGCATTTGCAATCGGTATCCCTTTTGTCGCTACTGTCATGATGACATCTATATCTTTCTCAGCAAAAGCAGACGCCAGTAATTTCCCGACACTTTTCATAAGTTGAGGGTTACCGAGCAAATCGGTCATGTAAAGGTATCCGCCTGGTAATAAACGATCTGAGCTTTCCAGATGAACACAAAGCTCATCTATCATTTCTTTCGCTTCCTGACTGTTTACCTTTGGAACATACTTCACTCCACCGGCTGCCCCGGGAACTGTTTGAACTGTCCCCACGCCCCGTCCTTCAAATGTTTCCTTTACTATCGTCAAGTCCTCACTGATGGAAGACTTTGCAGAACCATACCGTTCAGAGAAAAAAGTTAAAGGAACAAGTTGGTGGGGGCGTTCTAATAAATAATGCGTCATATCAATTAATCGTTCACTACGCTTAAACTTCACCAAAGAAACCTCCTAAATCCGAATATTATAATGTAAATATATCACTAATATACGGATTTCGGCAAGAGCTCTTAATCTCCCAGCATGCGCACAGCGAACACTTGATCACAAAAACCTCTTAAACCATTATAGATTCGATGAAGTCTTGATTCATATTGCACTAATCCATATACCGTCGGCCCACTTCCGCTCATTAGAACAGCATCGGCACCAAAACGCTCCATTTGGTCCTTGATTTGAGCCACTTCAGGGTGCATATCCAATGTGACCGATTCAAGCACATTCCCAAGATTGGAGCATATATCATGATAATTTCCATGTTCTAAAGCTGAAACCATGGCGTTTGTATTCGGATGTGTAATGTTTTTCAAATCCAAATTTTTATAAACATCGGCTGTCGAAACCCCTATTGTTGGTTTTGCTAATATGACCCAACAATTAGGTGGGGCGGGAAGATGTTTGATTTTCTCGCCTCTCCCTGATGCTAAAGCTGTCCCCCCGTAAACACAGAAAGATACATCTGAACCAATTTCGGAACCAAGCTCTGCCAGTTCATCCATACTGAGACCTAAATCCCATAATCGATTTAACCCTTTTAAGGTTGCTGCTGCGTCACTGCTTCCGCCTGCTAATCCTGCTGCTACAGGTATCACTTTATCAATGGATATGGCTACCCCTTTTTTGATATTCAACCTGGTCTTTAAAAGCTGTGCAGCCTGATAGGCAAGATTTCTTCCATCGTCCGGTACAAATCGATTATGCGAGAGAATCTTAATCGTATCATCAGAAAGATTCGTAAGCTCAATTCTATCTGCTAAATCAATTGTAGTCATAACCATCTCAACTTCATGGTAACCATCTGAACGTTTATGTAAAACATCAAGTGATAGGTTAATTTTTGCCGGCGCCTTCACTAATAACCTCATATCATCACCTTCTTACCAATACTCTTTGTTATATTGTATCATACACTTATTATCGAGAGTGTTAACTTCTAAACATACTCATACAAGTATGTTATTTTATCACGTTAAGTACTGATAGGAAAGATTGTCTTGTCTTTATTAAAACAAGGGCCACCTGAAAAGCACTACACTTTTAAGGCGACCCTGTATATGGTCCTGTATATGGTACTGATAAAAGATGTAATCCTGTATGCGTGAAAAGAGTTAGTGAGGACGATTATCAGATAATTGCTGACTTGCGCGCTCAACTGCGCGCTTCACCATATTACCTGCATCTCGTGACGTGATTCCACCCCAACCATCCTTCTGAACAACATCATAGAATCCCAATTCCTGAGCGATTTCTTCTTTTAATTGATCAGACATGATTCCTCTTCTTCTGCTCATCGTCTACCTCCTTTAGATGTACCACACATTTAGTATGTGTACAAAAGGACAAAACATAACAAAAGGGGAATCCTCTATTTATGTACTTCCTGAAAATTGGACAAATAAAAAAGCAGCAAACGATTGTCTACTGCTGGCTAAAGATGATATTTCCTGTTGCTTCATCATAAAATGTTAATTGAACTGTCTCAGTGAGAACATCTGCATAGCTGTAAGAAACTCGTTCGAACGCATTCTCTTCTTGATCCAGTTGAACCACGAATACAGAAGGATACGTTTCGGCTAGAACACCTGAACGCTCAATTGTTTTTCGACGTCCACCGTTTGCTTTAAGCATTAAACGTTTCCCAAGATTAGAATCAAGGGATCTTTTAATGTCGGCTAATGTTTTTGGCATTTCGCTTCCACCTCACTATAATTAAATATAACACATTATGTAATTTTAGTCAAATAAATTTATTATTTTAACAAGAACAAGGAACACCTGTCAATATATTTTATTCAACAAAAAGTACGTTTTTTCTACACACCTAACATTCCCCATACATTGAGAAATTATGTAAACAATAAAAGCGGAGGCGGCTGGGTCAGGCCCGACAAGCATAAGGCGAGGGTACCGGAAAGGCGTTCTTTGCCTTTTTGGTACCCTTGACTTATGACCTCGAGGGACTAGCCGCCGGAGCTGGATAACAATAAAAGCGGAGGCGGCTTGGTCAGGCCCGACAAGCATAAAACCTAAAAACCACTAAAAGACCCACCTTACTAGTCTATACATCTAAACACCAAACAGACCTTACAATTCACGCAGTAAATTGTAAGGTCTGTTTGATTTTTGTCGAACATTCCCTATTCTTCTTCTGAAATTTTATATGGCATCCCTGTACGAAGGACACCCTTCGTCTCGATTCCCCCAAGCCCTTTGTCCCCTGTTAACGTATTGCGGATGACGTCCCACACATTAACCGAATCCTTAAACCCCGTAAAACAAATCTTAGCCACGATATACACGGGGTCCAATGCATGAATATTGACTCTGGACGGGGAGCTGGCAAAATTGGCTCCAGCATGGATCAGGGATTCAAAGTGGGATTGACAAGCACCTGCAAAAATCACTAACTGATCCAGGTGTGGAGATTTGCTGCGTGCTTCCCGCACTGCCTGAACAAAATATTTAGAATGTCGATAGGCGTTAATATCAGCTTTGGTCCCTTTCGCCTTGGAATAGGCATCGTGACCGGTCAAAACAATAATATTCGGTCTATATTTATCGATAAGGGCCCCAATCTGTTCAGGCATCTCTGTCTCGCTGCAGTGAACACCTTTTACCGGGACACCAATTTTTTCATAAAGATCTAGACACTTTCTTAAATAGCTGGGATCTCCATCAAGATGAAGCACTTTCCCTGGAACCTGGAAATAGTTATAATCGTCTCGATAAGCATTCGTTACCCTATATTCCTGCTTATACTTCAGAAGCTCTATATCCTGACGAAATAGGTCAAGAGATTGTTCCTCTTTTGAACGAAACTCCTGTGTAATACGTTCCTGCTCTCTAGGGTCCATCTTCTTCAAATCATGAAAAGGAGCATCCGCTATTAATCGAAAATCTTCACCATACAGTACTGCCGTTTTTTGGCCATCTATCATGCGGATATCTATTACCCTGAATAAAATATCACATTGATATGAAAGGCGACCTACGACATCATTGATTTCGATATTCACATCAGTCACTCCCGTGGGCTAAACATTCGTTAAATCAAAAAAGGAAATAAATAAGCCGAGGAGGATCAACGTTTGTCATATCCTTCTCAACACGTTCCTTATCCTTAATTAAGTAAATATTCCCTGTGATAACCTATGCAACCCTCTAATATTCGGTGTCAATAAAATGGGAGTTCCCTGCGGAGTACACGGTAAAATAAAAAAATGGCTAAACGCACTTTCACGTTTAGCCATCTATCCAAGCTTTAATTGAAGTTCGGGTATAGCGCATCACTCAACCTGCCGAATTCCTGTATCGACAGTGTCTCACCACGGCGTGTGGGTTCAATCCCGGCTGCAGATAAGGCCTCAAGGATTATGTCTTTCTTTTCCTTTCCTTGAGGAAGCTGACTGCTTAAATTGTTCAGGATGGTCTTTCTTCTTTGAGCAAAAGACGAGCGTGTAATGATAAAGAAGAAGTCTTCGCTGATCACCTCGACAGGAGGCTTCTCACGCTTCGTTAGACGGATGACGGCTGAGTCTACATTCGGCTGCGGCATAAAGACCGTTTTCGGGACAGTCATGACCATCTCGGCCACTGTATAGTACTGGATGGCAATCGAAAGAGATCCGTACGCTTTTGTTCCGGGCTTAGCTGAAATACGGTCCCCTACTTCTTTTTGAAGCATGACACAGATTCCCCTGATTGGAAGACCCTCCATCAACAGCTTAAGAATGATAGGTGTTGTGACGTAATAAGGGAGATTGGCCACTACCATAATATCTTCGAACCCTTCAAACTCATTATTAATAATGGCTTCTACATCCGCCTCTAAAATATCTTCATTGATGATTTTAACGTTTTTGTAAGGGGATAATGTATCATCCAGAATAGGAATGAGTCGCTGATCGATTTCAAATGCGACGACCTTTCCCGAGGTACGCGCAAGATGTTCTGTTAACGCACCGATTCCAGGTCCAATCTCAATGGCTGCGGTTTTCTCGGATAACCCTGCGTATTCCGTTATATTCCTGAGGATATTGGGGTCAATCAAAAAGTTTTGACCAAGGCTCTTTTTAAACGAGAAACCATACTTACTTAATATCTCTTTCGTGCGTATCGGGGTGGCAATATCTTTATGCATTTTCTTCCTCCTGAATAATTTCCATTAAAGCTTTCTTAAACTCTTCTTTTTGAATATTGAACATCCTTAATCGTTTGTGCAGCTGTTTTCCATTAGTGTATCCGATTCTAAGCTTCTCACCAAGAGCAATTCTTCGATCTTTCGCCTGGGAACTGCCAATTAAACCAGCATCAATCAGATCCTCTTTCGAAATGACCTCTTCCTGCTCAACATCCAGTACATGAGCCTCTCTTAAAGACTCTCTTATGATATCTGGTGAAGCATGTTCTACACCTATCCCTCTGCCTGACTTGGGCAGCGCATCCTTCTTATGTACAAAGGCGTGCTTACAACCCGGTACCGCATCACTTACAATCTTCCTGATACGTTCACCCGGGTAGTCCGGATCGGTAAAGATGATTACGCCTCTTTTTTCCTGGGCGTGTTTTATTTTTTCTATAGTAGCCGGAGACACAGCAGAACCATTCGTTTCAATCGTATCTGCATTGACAGCACGTTGAATGGCTACCGTATCATCCTTTCCTTCCACTACGATGATTTCTTTAATTTTCATAATTCCTCCAATAAAGTTGAAACATTTCTGCTTTCATTTTCGTCTAATCATTGAAGACCTAAAGCTATTATAACGGTTTTCACCGATAAATAAAAAAAGCAGGAGAACACCCCTGCTCTTAGTTTAATATTTTTACTTTTATTGTTTTTCTTCCCCAACGATAGGCATCTGATTTAGACGGGAAGAATACATCAATTTTGTTCCCCTTGATTGCTCCACCCGTATCTGCAGCTACGGCATAGCCATAGCCTTCTACATATACCTTTGTTCCTAAAGGAATAACAGAAGGGTCTACTGCGATCACTTTAACATTCGGATTTGATTTCAGGTTGAGTCCTGTAGCTGTATAACCTGAGCATCCGTTACATGATGCAGTGTAAGCTGTAGAGCTCACATAAAACTCTCTTCCTCCACTTGGAGCAGCTGACGCTGTTGCAGATGAATTAGATGATGAACTTCCACGTGAAACTTGAGCCACTAAAACCTTTGTTCCGACATTAATGATTTTATCCTGGCTTTCTTTCACTACTTTTTCACTAACTAATTTTCTGGAAACCTCTTTGCCGTTTTCTTTCACAACTTCAAATTTCTTTTCAACCAAGCCGTTTTTACCTTCCTGAACGACCTTCTCTTTTCCTTTTGAAAGATCGGAATCCTTCTTGGAAATAACGGTGAAATCCTTTGTCTCTTCCACTACATCGGTGACTTTTTCAACTCGAACGACATTTACGACATCATTTGCTTTAACAACTTTGTCTAAACTTGGTTCAACACGGTCTGCATCTTTAAGTGTAATTCCTTGTTGCTTTAAAAAGTCAGCGACCGTAGTCGAAGTAGACCATACCTTTTGTTCTTTTCCGCCGTTCACAAGCTTAAGTGAAAATGCGGGATCAATCTTTACGTTCATGTCCCCTGTTACTTTTTCTGATAAGCCGGGTTTGACCTTATCATGTTCTCCTACTTTAATTTCATTTTCAGAGAGTAACTCTTTTACTGTATCAGCAGTCGTCCAGACCTTCTTCGTCTGATCCCCTACTACTACTTCTACCTGTTTTGCCGGTTCCCAAACAATGTTCATGTTATTTGAGACCTTCGTATTCCCAGAAGGGTACAAATAGTCTTGTGAGCGGGTTGAAATCTCTAATTCTTTTAATATATCTTGAATTGTATTCGCATGCGTCCTAATCTCTTTTTGCTCGCCGTCTAAGGTCAATGCCACAGTGTTTTTGGATCCTTCATAAAAAAGAATTCCAAATACAGCTGCGGATGTTACCAATGTTCCGATTGTAACAATCCATTTCCTTCGACTCAAAGACTTGGAAAACAGGCTTTTCATGGTTTTAAACTTCATGAAAAACGCCCCCTTTTCTCGGAGTGATTATATAGAGTAATCCAGTGACTGTCAACCCTTACTTCTTTTAACTTAATCTAGCAAAATATTGAAACCCAGGGAACACAAACCATATTATGCATAAAAGAAGAGAAAAAGAAAAGAGAGAGTTATCGACATGATTATCCTATGAAAGCAGAAACCTATGTAGAACTTTTTGTTTTCACTTGCTATTAGGACAAGCTCTCTCAATTCTCGACAATATCTGATGTCAGTTTATGTTGAATAACTTTTTTGCATTTTCGGTTGTTATGTTCTCTACTTCTTCTAATGATACTTCCTTAAGCTCCGCAATCTGTTCTGCTACCAGCTTCACATATGCAGGTTCATTTCGCTTCCCTCTGTTCGGGTGAGGTGCTAGATAAGGACAGTCTGTTTCGATCAGAAGCTTTTCCAACGGAATTTCTTTTGCTACTTCTTTTGGCTTTTTCGCATTTTTAAAGGTTACGGGACCTCCCAGAGAAATGTAGAAATTCATATCCACACATTCTTGAGCAATTTCAGGACTTCCGCTGAAGCAATGCATGATCCCTCCAACTTCCTCTGCTCCTTCTTCTCTTAAGATATCCACTATATCTTGTGTGGCATCACGGTTGTGTATAATAATTGGGAGTTTTACCTTTTTAGCTAAATGAATTTGTTTTCGAAACACTTCTTTTTGAACATCTTTCGGTGATTTATCCCAGTGATAATCGAGTCCCATTTCCCCTATGGCAACTACTTTAGGGTGATTTGAAAGCTCTTCTATCCAAGCTAAATCTTCATCCTTCATATCAATTGCATCCACTGGGTGCCAACCGATGCTGGCATATAAAAATTCATATTGCTCAATGAGCTCCATCGCCCGATTAATCGTTGGACGATCAAAGCCGACGACCACCATCTTTTCAACTCCAGCTTCTCTTGCTCTTGAAATTACCTCCTCCAGATCTTCGTCAAATTGTTCAGCATTCAAATGAACATGTGTATCAAATAGCATGTAAGACACTCCTTGTAATAAAGATAAGTTTAATATAAAAAAGCATGACAAGCATCACATTCATGTAACATTCATATTACATATTATGGTTTCTTTGGATATTTTTTATTAATACTGTTCCATTCGCAGTTACTCTTCATTCTATCTATTTTAGCCACAAAACCATAACAATCTGTTTCTTTCTATATTATTGTTTTCTCAATATAGTAATGGGATGAAAAAATAACTAACATAACGATTATCATCCCGAATATTCTTTATCTCAATATACTAAAGGGATGTTCCACGTGGAACATCCCTTTGTAGACAAATGCATGAAAAACCTTACCTATTTAACTTTTGTTCCATTTGGTAAAGACTGGTCGATGGAAGCAAGAGACAGCGTTCCATTTTCTTCACCAGCAAGAATCATTCCTTGTGAAAGTTCTCCACGCAGTTTTACCGGCTTCAAGTTTGTCACACAAATCACTTTTTTCCCAACCAGTTCGTCCGGCTGATAGAATTTAGCAATTCCTGACACAACTTGTCGTTTTTCAAAGCCAAGATCCAATTGCAGCTTCAGAAGCTTATCCGCTTTTTTAACTGGCTCAGCCCCAATGACCTCCGCTACTCGAAGCTCAACTTTCATGAAATCATCGATTCCGATTTCCTCTGATTCTTCTTTAGCAGGCTCCTTCTTTTCTTCAACAACAGGAGCAGACCCTTGCATTTTCTCTTTGATGAAGTTTACTTCTTCCTGAAGTTCAAGTCGCGGGAAAATCGGTTCTCCTTTTTTCACCACTTCAGTTCCTGCTGGAATAGCTCCGAAACTCTCCAGGCTTTCCCATGTGTGCATTCTTTCATCATGAAGGTTCAATTGTTCAAAAATTTTCTTAGGAGTTCTTGTTAAGAACGGTTGTAAAAGAACAGCGACTCTTCGTAATGATTCAGCTAAATGACTCATCACACTGCCAAGCTCTTCTTTTTTGCTTTCGTCTTTAGCAAGGGCCCATGGCTGAGTTTCATCAATGTATTTATTCGTGCGGCTGATTAACTTCCATAGACTGGACAAAGCTACAGAAAACTCCATGTTTTCCATTGCTTCTTCATATTTATTCACTGTTTCTTTGTTCACATCCAGGAGGGCCTGATCGAATTCACCGTTAAAATCAACATATGTTGGAATGACCCCATCAAAATATTTATTGATCATGGCCACTGTACGATTTAACAGGTTACCTAAGTCATTGGCTAAGTCGAAGTTGATGCGTTCAACAAATCCTTCAGGCGTAAAGACACCATCAGAACCGAATGGCACTTCTCTTAACAGATAGTAACGAAGAGAATCAAGACCGTAACGATCAATAAGGGTGACAGGATCGACTACATTCCCTTTTGATTTTGACATTTTTCCGTCTTTCATCAGAAGCCATCCATGAGCGAAAACCTTCTTAGGAAGCGGAAGATCTAAAGCCATTAACATGATCGGCCAATAAATCGTATGGAAACGAACGATTTCCTTTCCGACCAAGTGAACATCCGCAGGCCAGTACTTTAAGTAATTTGTATCTTTTTCACTGCCGTAGCCCAGAGCTGTAATATAGTTGGAAAGGGCATCGATCCACACGTAAATGACATGCTTGGGATCTCCCGGTACTTTCACTCCCCAGTCAAAGGTTGTTCTTGAAACGGCCAAGTCTTCTAAACCAGGCTTAATGAAGTTATTCACCATCTCATTCTTTCTGGACTCAGGCTGAATGAATTCTGGGTTTTCTTCATAATAAGCAAGAAGGCGGTCAGCGTATTTGCTCATTTTGAAGAAGTACGATTCTTCCTTCACTTTTTCAACGGTTCTGCCGCAATCAGGACAGTTGCCGTTTTCTAATTGACGCTCAGTAAAGAAGGATTCACACGGTGTACAATACCAGCCTTCATACTGGTCCAAGTAAATATCTCCTTGTTCCACAAGCTGATGGAAGATTTTTTCCACGATATCCTTATGGCGCTTCTCTGTCGTACGGATAAAATCATCATATGAAATATCCAATTTCCCCCAAAGATCTTTAATTCCACTAACGATTCCGTCTACATATGCTTGAGGAGTAATTCCTTCTTCCTGAGCTTTACGTTGAATTTTCTGTCCATGCTCGTCCGTTCCTGTCAGGTACATGACGTCGAATCCACGCATTCTCTTATAACGGGCCATCGCATCACCAGCAACCGTGGTGTATGCATGTCCAATATGTAAATTTCCACTTGGATAATAAATCGGTGTTGTAATATAGAAGGTGTTCAACTTTTCTTCCACTTTCTGTTCCTCCTCTTTTTTTATCTACCCCCATAAAGCCATAGGGGCCTCCGTATGGTTTATAGTGGCATAATTGTTACGTACATCCATTACCTGCGCCTTACCTATCATCTTAACCTCTTATCTCATCAAAATATACCTAAAATACAGGGTTTCTGCAACTAAACAATGTTGAATCTTAATATTGTCGAAACTAGTGAAGATTTTTGTCTAATTTTGTCGAATCAATAGGTTAAATAAAGATAATTCGACATTTCTCTCACTTATTACTTTCATTACAATAATATTTAATTGGTAATACAATTTTTTACAACAAACCGTAAACCTTATTAAAACAACATTTTTTTATCCATTTTTTCTTAATAATTTACAGATATAATTATTGACGATATTCCTAATCGTTGGTATGATAGAAACAACAAAAGAAATTTGTCGAATATTGACGAACTAGAGAGATATAAATAATATTTATTTGGAGGAGATTTTCAAATGAAGTCTACAGGTATTGTAAGAAAAGTTGATGAATTAGGTCGTGTCGTTATCCCTATCGAATTACGTCGTACATTAGGTATTGCTGAGAAAGATGCTTTAGAAATCTATGTTGATGACGAAAGAATCATCTTAAAAAAGTATAAGCCAAGCATGACTTGCCAAATCACTGGTGAAGTTTCTGATGATAACATCAAGCTTGCTAACGGTAAATTGGTTCTTAGCCGTGAAGGTGCAGATCAATTACTAAAAGAAATCCAGGATTCACTACAAACAAAATAATTTGTTGTTCATATATCAAAGGACCGAGTCTAAATCGACTCGGTCCTTTTTTATTTACTGATTTTGCATCTCTGCACTTTTCTATTCAACATGATAAGCTTGATAAACTTCCCGTTTTGGAAGGGAGCGTTCTTTTGATACTTGTTTGATGGCTTCTTTGGAGGTCATGCTTTTTTCGTTCATGTAATGCTGCACATGATCCAGAAGGGAGTAGTGGCTCCACCAGGCGTCTTCCTCTTCTTTTTCCAACGGACCCGCTCCTTCAATTAATAAGCAGAATTCGCCTCGTACTTCCCCATCGTTTGCCCATTCCATTACTTCTTCCAGGGATCCACGGATGAATTCCTCGAACTTCTTCGTGAGCTCACGACAAACAACGATTTGTCTATTCCCTAAAGACGCATGTAATTCTTTTAATGTTTCTTTTAATCTGTGGGGTGATTCATACAGGATAAATGTATCTTCCACCGATTTTAATGTTTCAAGCTCGGCTCTTTTATCTTTTTTCCCTCTATGTAAAAACCCATAGAAGTAAAATGGCTGGGGTGCCAATCCTGAAGCGATTAAAGCAGTAAGGGCTGCATTAGCTCCCGGTAATGGAATGACAGCAATTTCGTGATCGATTGCTTCTTTCACCAGTTCGTAACCCGGATCTGAAATGGATGGCATACCTGCATCACTTACAAGGGCAACGAGCTCGCCTCTTTCCATACGTTCAATCAGCTTCTGTCCGCTCGTTTCTTTATTATGCTCATGATAGCTGATGATCGGCGTATCAATTTCAAAGTAGTTACATAACTTTTTTGTATTTCTTGTATCTTCAGCCGCAATCACTGCCGCTTCCTTCATCATGCGGATGGCTCGAAACGTCATATCCTCTAAATTCCCGATCGGTGTAGGGACAAGATACAAACTTCCTTTTTCACTATCTTGAAAGCTTTTCTGTTGGTTCATTGAATAGCTCACCTCCTCATTTCTTTAGTCCTTATCTTCATTCTTTCCAAACAGCATATCATATACTTCCCTTGAATATTTGTTCTCTTCATCGTACACATAAAGGGGGGGCAGGATTTTTAGGTCCGGTTTCCCATCTTTTATTCCTTCTATTAAGATGGTGTTGGCTTCTCTTCCCGGCTTCGGATATACGAAGCGCAATCGTTTCGGCTCGAGACGATGCTTCCTCATCAACGAGAGGATGTCCATCAAACGACCTGGACGATGGACGAAGGAAGCCTTTCCTCCTTGCTTCAGAAGATAGCTTGAAGCTTGAATGGTATCCTCAAGGGAACAAAGGATTTCATGACGGGCGATCGCATAGTGTTCGTTTACGTTTCTTTTATCACCGGGTGGAGTATTAAAGTATGGAGGATTACATGTTACGACATCATAGTGTGAATGATGAAGGAGCTGAGCGATCTCCTTCACATCCCCCAGCTTCATGGTTATTTGATTTTGACGGCCATTATACTCGACACTTCTCTGTGCCATATCAATTAATCTTTCTTGAATCTCCACCCCCGTAATGTCAACGTTGGTTCTCGCACTTAGCAATAAGGGGATGATGCCGTTACCTGAACATAGATCAACCACTTTCCCTTTGTGAATCGGTAAATAGCTGAAATGGGCCAATAGTACAGCATCTGTTGAAAAGGAGAAAACAGATGGACTTTGAATGATCCTCATATTTTCAGCCAATAAATAATCTAAACGTTCATCTTCTTTTAACTCGACCATGCCTTTCCTCCACTTTTCCTTCTATTATATATTGTTTCGATATTAATCACTAAAAAGGACCAATCCCATTTTGTATGGATCAGCCCTTTTTAGTCTGTATTCTATTCTATAGAGTGTAGGATATCAGGGATATTTATTCTTTCCTTATTTCTTGTTTAAGAAAGAGAGGCAGAATAAACAATCTTCATCCTTCCGTGGACTTCCGAAATGTATATTACAAATATGAAATCCTTCCTGGTATAATCGAGCAAGGTTGTCATACCCTTCTCCTATATCCAGTGCTTTATCTTCTAAGTCTGACTCACTCGTTGTACCCGCATCGCTGTTTGTTTGTACCTTTTTTGGTGAGTTCTCTGTTTGTTCCAGTCTACGGCGCAAATGCTCATTTTCAAGCTTCAACGAATTATTCTCTTCCAACATTTCAGCTAGACATTGCTTGAGCTCACCTAATTGATGATATAAATGACCAATTTGTTGTTCCATGTTACTGACTGAATCAAAGAACTCTTTTTTATCCACGACACTACACCCCGTTACTCTGTGGCTTGGAATGATACGGCACCCACGTTCATGATTTCATCTAATGTGAATTCCAGAACCCGCTCTTCTTCTTTAATATCCACTTGAAGAATACGCTCCAGAATATTAAGACCTACCACTTTACCTTTTCCATGAGGTGTCTTAATCACTTCTCCGATATCAGGTAATTCCGCTTTCGCTGCTTCATACTCGTCGTTCTCGTATTTCAGACAGCACATTAAACGTCCGCATAAACCTGAAATCTTCGTTGGATTAAGGGATAGATTTTGATCCTTCGCCATCTTAATGGATACCGGCTCAAAATCACCTAAAAAGGTAGAACAACATAGCATGCGGCCACAAGGACCAATACCACCCAGCATTTTTGCTTCGTCTCGAACGCCAATCTGACGAAGTTCTATGCGCGTACGGAAAATGGAAGCTAGATCTTTTACTAGCTCTCGGAAATCAACTCGTCCATCAGCGGTAAAATAGAATATGACTTTGTTACGATCAAATGTATACTCTACATCTACCAGTTTCATATCTAATTGATGCTGATTAATTTTATCACAACATACATTGTAGGCTTCCGTCGCAGATGATTTGTTCTCATCTACGATTAATCGATCTTTTTGATCAGCGATACGAATCACTTTTTTCAATGGAAGCACTACATCATTTTCTCCGACTTGCTTTCTCTCTACGACTACTTTTCCAAATTCGATCCCGCGAACGGTTTCAACGATTACATAAGAATCTTTCTGAATATCCAATTCACCCGGATCGAAATAATAGATTTTACCCGCTTTTTTAAAGCGTACACCTACAACATCGTACAAAGGACCATCACCCCTGCAGTTTTAGCATAAGCTGTTCTACTAGCAGCTGCGAATTCATATTGGCGTTTAACTTGCGTTTTGCTTCAAGTATCGCCGTCATATTAGTAGAAAGACGATTGGTAGATACTTGAAGTGCGTTTGATTTCCAGTTTTCCTTTTGGTCCGGGTACACGAGCTGTTCTTCTTTTCCTAACTGGATATGAAGTAAGTCTTTATATATTAGAAGTAAAAGATCTAATGCTCGATCGACTTGATCTTTTTCTTTGAAGTGCTGTACAAAATCCTCCTGTATTTTGACCATTGCTTGGAAGGGACTTTTCTGGAGGACTTCATATAATTTTAACACTATTATTCTTGCTTGTGCAAACCACTCATTTTGACATATTTCTACAGCTTCCTCATAATGGTTCGTCAAATTGGCTGCCAGCGTTGCAAAATGGGGTGGAATCCCCTCTTCCAATAACTGTTTTGTCAGCTGTTCTTTCGGTAACGGCTTAAAGGAAATCGTCTGGCACCGTGAAAGAATAGTAGGCAATATGCGATGAATATTTTCTGTGATGAGAATCGCTGTGGTATCAGCTAACGGCTCTTCAAGAAACTTAAGCAGGCTATTAGCCGCATTCGCTGTCATTTTATCTCCATGAACAATAATGTAAATCTTCTTCTTGGATTCTACACCTGTTTTCGAAAATTCTTCTTGCAAACTTTTAATCTGATCCTTCTTGATCGAAAGACCGTCCGGCTCTACCAGATGCAGGTCCGGGTGATTCCCATGATTGATCCTTTTGCAGTTGGAGCAGCTTTCACATGCCTTTCCATCTACACGGTTCACACATAGCAATGCTTTGGCAAACAGGAGGCTCATTTCTTTCTTTCGTGTCCCTTTTTCACCCTCGAATAAATAAGCATGAGCGACACGATCCTTTACAATACTATTCTGAAGCATCTGAAGGACGACGGGCTGAAATGGTTGTATCTCTTCAAACAACATGTCTTAACATCACTCTCTTACATATAAAGATTAATAAGCAATCCCTTTATCTCTCCAATTTTTCCCAAAATATCAATGGAGTTCTTTTCTTTATCTAAAACATCTTCCGTCAGGTCAATCAGCTGTTGATCGATGGTTTCTACTATATTGAGCTTTCTGCCTTCACCATACTGATTCCACGTATGAGATTGCTTCAAATCCATCCCGAAATCTACGGCCTCACGCACAAATTTTTTGACCAATGTTTTATATTTAGCAAGATCTTTAAAGGACCTTGATTTGGCTAAACGACTGCCGGCATCTTCTATTGTGACGAGCAGTTTACTGAGCTGGTCCATCTGCATTTTCTGATCGTGCTTATGAACAAGCTGCCC
The DNA here is from genome assembly GCF_050467885.1 of Rossellomorea sp. NRS-1567. Classification (NCBI taxonomy): domain Bacteria; kingdom Bacillati; phylum Bacillota; class Bacilli; order Caryophanales; family Bacillaceae; genus Rossellomorea; species Rossellomorea sp. NRS-1567. The sequence continues at coordinate 52,867 of NZ_JBITPL010000027.1, forward strand.
GAATTTAACTTGACCTGTTCCATTAGATTTCTGGTCTTTCGTTACTTTATCTAAGGAAATCCGATGGTCCTGGTTAATTTTCATAGGTTCAACCTCACTTTAAAACTGATGGAATTGCTCTACAGGAAGAACGAATACGGTCGCTCCCCCAACGGCTACTTCAACAGGGTAAGGCACGTATGAATCTGCATTCCCACCCATGGGAGAAACAGGAGCCACCATCTGATCCCGTGACTGACAGTTTTCTTTAATAACCTGTAACGCTTTATCTACACGAATATCTTCTGTACCAATAATGAACGTGGTATTCCCTGACTTCAAAAACCCGCCGGTACTTGCTAATTTCGTCGAACGAAAATTATGTTCCATCAGGGCATTAGACAAACGATTGCTATCTTTATCCTGTACAACTGCCATAATTACCTTCATTAATCAATTCCTCCGTTTTAAAGCCATATACTTCCTTCTATTATATCATTGAACAGTATCTACATACATGTTTCATCCAAAAAAGAGACGGACTTCTTAGCACCAATTTTTGCTTAGAAGTCCGCCTTTTTATTTTAACCAAACTTACTTGTTTAAGTAATCGGTCACGATACCATATGCAGCACCAAATACAGCTTCTTTGCTCTGGCTGGCATCGATGACTTGAATACGATCAGGATATTGTTTTATTAACTTCTGATACCCTTCCCTGACGCGCGTATGGAAATCAACCGATTCCAGATCCAACCGGTTCACTTCTCTCCCATTATGTTTCGCAATTCTCTTTAACCCTTCTTCGGGATCGATATCAAAATATAACGTTAGATCCGGCATCTTATCCTCAATGGCAAATTGATTGATATTCATGACCTCTTCCATACCGATTCCACGGGCATTCCCCTGATAAGCAAGGGAGCTATCAATAAATCGATCACAAATCACAATCTTCCCTTCTACAAGTGCGGGAATCACTTTCTCAACCAAATGCTGTCGTCGCGCAGCTGCATATAAAAGAGCTTCCGTCCGTTTATCCATTTCCGTGTTCCCTGTATTTAAAATGACTTCTCTAATCTGTTCAGCTATGGAAATGCCTCCTGGCTCCCTCGTCTGAATGACATTAAAGCCTTCCTGTAATAATCGGTTAAAAATTTCCGTTAATATCGTTGATTTACCGGCTCCCTCAGGGCCTTCAACTGTAATAAACAATCCTTTTGACATGTCTTTCCCTCCACTTGCTTATCGGTACACAAACAAACGATTTTCATCTAAGCGGTGATGACCTTGAATGTTTGCCTTATTCTTTACATACTCTGTTAAACGCTCAATGGCGTGAGAGGTGATTCGTTCTCCTGGAATCAACAGAGGAATTCCCGGTGGATAAGGAGTGACCATTCCCGCTGAAATTTCTCCTTCTGCTGCGTGAAGGGGAATGAGTGCTTCCTCTTTCTCTTCCATATCCTCAAAGCTTAATGCCAATGTAGTATATAACACTTGGCTATTTGAACGATTTGTTTCATGAATCTTTATCTTTTCTATGATCGGTTCATTCCCTAATGCCATGCGTATTCGATTGATCGCTTCTTGATAAGGAAAAGATCGATCTTTCTTCAGTAATGGAAGAATCAGTAGTACATAATCGGGGTCAGCAAGCTCCGGATAAATTCCCTCTGACTCTAATAACTGTTGTAGAGTATACCCTGACCTTCCCGAAAGCTTCACGACAAGCTTTAGTGGATCATCCGTCCCCTTTACAATGAGTTGAGGATGAACCCCCTCTAATGCTTGTACAAACTTATTGATCTCTTTCAGGTTCTGTTCCTTATCTTCTTTCGTAAAAGTCCCGATATAGGACCTGGCATAATCAAGGGATGCCATAATCGGATACGATGGACTACTTGATTGTAGCATAGTTAAATACTCTTTCACTTTACGCTCGCTCACTCTGGAGCTTGTGATGTGTAAATACGATCCCATCGTCATGGCCGGGAGCATCTTGTGAGCCGAATGGACGACAATATCCGCTCCACATTCAATTGCAGACTCCGGAAAAGGGCTGCCCAATGTAAAATGAGCACCATGTGCCTCATCAACGATACACGTCACATCATGTTTATGTAATTCCTCGATTATCTGATCAATATTATACGTGAACCCATAATAAGTTGGATACGTCAGGACACACGCCTTCACCCGGGGAAGTGCCTTCAATGCTTCTTTCAGAGCGTCTAGACGAATACCAAGGGCGGTTCCCTCGTCATTCCACTCTGTTTCTATTAATATAGGAACAGCCTTAGCAAGCTTGATTCCATTTAATACCGACTTATGACAATTCCTTTGAACGAAAACAGAATCTCCCGGTGAGCATGAAGCAAGAATGGCAGCAATATTTCCAACTGTACTTCCGTTCACTAAAAAATAACTATTCATCGTCCCATATACATCCGTCAGCAAGTCCTCCGCTTCACGTATCGCCTCATGAGGATCATGTAAATCATCCAATCCGCTTAACTCTGTAACATCAGATTGATAAAATGGTTGATCATCCATCAATAAACCGTTTTTATGACCCGGCACATGAAAAGAGATAGGCTTGGCAGACCGATGCTTCTCTATCGCCTCAATAAGAGGGGTTCTCCCCTGATCTCGTTTCATACTCTAAATCTCCTCATAAAAAATATCCACTCATATCGTATCACACCCAGGCTGTTCGATGCTCCAGGGAAAAAGGAAAACTTTTTACCTACTAAAATCAAAAAAAATCATAACCAAATGTACTTCCTGGTTATGAATAGATTTGAGGAGTATTCACTTTTTTTAACCGTTGAACGAATGTTTTATACAAAGGATCATTTGTTTCTGTCTGAACCATTTCTTTCTCACATTCTGTGCAGATAAACGATGTGTATAGATGGATTCCAATCTTCTTTTCAACGTGACAAACGATACACTCTTCTAAAGCCGCCTTACGCTCTGGATTTAACATAGGGCTCTCCACCTCCATACAACCTATTCTGCCTCAAAACCACCAATTGTATACATTATTTCAAACTTTTAAACTGACAGAATAATCAAGTGTAATTTATCTTATGTTACAATCGCCCTGTCTGTGTATGTCTCTATAAAAAAGATTGTGAAAAAAAAGATATTGGGTGGAAGTTGGTGCTGAATTCATTTAAAAGAAGGGTAGATTTTGGTGGGAAATGGAAATGATTTTTGGGTATTTGGAAAGTTGATCATTATATTGGGTTGGGTAATGGATGTGGGATGTCCCATATGTGCGGATAGAAAGCTATGAAGCTTGCAAAATCGTATAAGTTACGTTGTTTTTGTGTGAAAATGTGACGCATCTTGGACGTGTGTGCCTGTTTTAACGGTGCTAGTACTGTATGTTTAGGTATAACTTTGCCTTGATTTGAGATAATTGCGTCGTTTTCGGCCATTATTGCGTCAATTTTTCGTTTTATGCGTCTTTTACCAATTATCACCTAAATACTCAGAGTGATTACCCTCTGAAGTAGATTACCCTCTCAGCTGTATA
>NZ_JBITPL010000028.1:0-59958 GCF_050467885.1 Rossellomorea sp. NRS-1567
AGTTTTCAAGGTTCAATGTGCTAGCGACTCCGTTTGGAGCGACTTTATTAATTTACCACAAATTCTTATGTGGTGTCAACTGTTTTTCGGAATTATTTAATGGTGTTTCTTCTAAATAATTCATTGCGTTTCAGCGACGTTTATTAATATACCAAGTTTATCGGGAGGGGTCAATACATTTCATGAACTTTTTTAAAAATATTTCAAACACATTACCTCTTTTACACTTCAGCCTTTTCATTCAGTTAGCCGCTCCCTCCATTCACTATTAGGACATAGTAAAGCTCCCGTTCGGATACTTACGGAAGCTGATTTTTAATCAATATGTTTCTTTCTTCGCTGCCGTCTTCATATACTTTAGACATTCCTTATGACTGGCAAACCTTTTAAAGAGTGAAAATAAGATTTTGTACCGTTCATCCATTGCTCTCTTAACGATATGATCAATTCGAGAATCTTTTAGATCGAACAGTATTTCATCCATTTCTCTTTTTAACAAATACTCTATTTCTTGTTTCTCTCTGTCATTAATCATTAACCCCAGCAAGTATGTCACCCCTTAATGTTTGTATTTGTAGTTTTTTCCATTAAAAGAAATTTATAATCATTTTTTTATAAGATAGATATTTTTTCCGGGGACATGCATATCTTTAGTAGAGATAGACGGTTGAACGGAGGGATGAAATATTGAATACGTTTCACACAGTTCATGCTAAGAAGTTAAAGCAAATCAGTCTGATTATCGTGATTTCATTTTTCACTGCCTTGTTTGTATATAGCAGTAACCTTTCGACTCTTTCTGTTTTTAGTACGAAGGATGGACCGAAAGCGATCTACAAAGGGGAAAAGGGAGTCGCGATTACATTCAATATTGGTTGGGGAGATGAAAAAGCGGGGCCGATCCTTGAAGAATTAAAGAGGATGAATGTCCAGTCCGCTACCTTCTTTCTTTCCGGAGCCTGGGCGGAGAGACACCCTGATTTAGTGGAGCAAATCGTGAAGCAGGGATATGAAATCGGAAATCTTGGCTATGCATATTCCGATTATACGGATATGGAACCAAATAAGATCAAGCAGGACATTTTAAAAGCCGATACCGTTTTCAAGAAGCTGAATGTAAAAGATGTGAAGTTATTACGCGTGCCAACCGGTCACTTTGATAAAGAAACATTAAAGGTAGCTGACTCTCTTGGACTGACAGTGGTTCACTGGAGTGTAGACTCTAAAGATTGGACGAATCCTGGTGTAGATGAAATTATCAATAATGTGAAGAAAGCCAAAAAAGGGGACATCATTCTCCTTCATGCATCGGATTCAGCTAAACAAACGAAATCCGCTTTACCGACCATCGTGAAGGAGTTGAAAGGAAAAGGGGATTTCATTACGGTTTCAGACATGATTTCAAATGGGGATGCCAAGTCTTCCCTCATACAATAATAAAAGCCCGCTGATGAAGGGATCTCATCAGCGGGCTTTTATTTGTTTAACTCTCCGTTGGCTGCTTACGTTGTCTTTCCAATTGGGACTTCTCGATATATTTAGGAAGACGCAGAAGCTGGAATGCATTACATGCCAATAAGGCCAGCAGCATAAGGTACAGCCATTTAACGGAATTCACCAGTAGGACCGGCAGCCACTCCAGTGTCGTTACAACAATCATAAAGAATAAGGCAGACACAAATGTGTTCGTCTTGGCTTCTGATTGCTGATTCTTCATGTAAGCTACGATTAAGCCAACGACCAGGATGCCGATTCCCAGAAAAATATAAGGCGTATACGACTCGCCTTCTTCAGCGAAAGCTCTGAATCGGAAGTAGATTAAATCAAACAGGACAAGAGCAATCAGGACCACTTGAACGGGATTCCATAATCCCTTAAACATTCCCATCCCGAATTGATGGATGGTTAAATAAGCGAAATACCCCATCTGACTGATTACACTAAATGTGAAACCTACAAATATAAACCAAAGTAGACTTGATAATATGCCAATCAAGTTTCCGTCTTGAATGTATGGGCCGAACTGATCCCATCTAATGAGAAGTGCGGCGATGGCAGTCACGGCTCCACCGATCACTAACGTATGAATGAAAAAACGAATCCAATTGCGGATGGTCACTTCTATTTTCCTCCAAATAAAAAAATATACACTCTTTTGATTGTACCAACGCCACTGTAAAAAATCCAGGTTCCAATTTTCCTTGTGCATATTTTTTTCGTTATTTCTCATATTAAGGGTAAGGGAATTTGTATGGAAGGAGCCTACCCATGAAAAGATATTCCTTTCTTTTTCTACTGACGATTTTTCTTCTATCCGCTTGTGGCGGTGGTGGGGATACAGGCAGTGGCAAAATGGATTATGAAGAAACCAAGAAAATGGTTGTCGATATATTAAAGACAGATGATGGTAAAAAAGCGATTCAAGAAGTCATGTCTGATGAAAAAATGAAATCAGAGCTAATTATGGACCAAGGGGTTGTGACGGATACGATTTCGAAGACGTTGACCTCTGAAAAAGGAACTGAATTCTGGAAGAAATCCTTCGAAGACCCTAAGTTTGCCGAAGCGATGGCGAAAAGCATGAAGGATGGAAATGAAAAATTGCTCAAAGACCTCATGAAGGATCCTGAGTATCAAAAAATGATGATGGATCTGTTAAAGGACCCAGAATTCAAGAAGGAACTGACTGAAGCATTAAAAAGCCAAGAATATAGGGAATATCTGCAAAAAGTCATTACGGAAACATTTGAAAGCCCTCTGTTTAAGGCTAAACTTCAGGATGTATTGTTGAAGGCTGCCGGAGAAATGAAAGATGGCGGTAAAAGCGAAGGTGGAGGTCAAGAATCCTCTTCCGGGGGACAAGGCGGATCTGAAGATACTGGTGGTACAGGCAGTGGCGGTGGAAGCCAATAAGATTTAAAAAGGACAAATGCGTGGAGATTCCAACGCATTTGTCCTTTTATACGGTTCATTAAGAGAGTTTTTCAATCACTTTATGAGCGATGTCACCATAGATCTGCCCTAAACGGTGGTCCTCTGCGTAAATGGAAGGAGCAAAATCCTCTTCGTTCCAATCAGGCTGTTGAAGTGGAAGCTTGCCTAATAAATCGGTACGGAGTTCTTCCGTCAGCTTCTCTCCTCCACCTTGACCGAATACGAATTCTTTTTCGCCTGTTAATTTACTTTCGAAATAGGACATGTTCTCAACCACACCGAGAATGTCATGATCGGTTTGCAGGGCCATGGCACCGGCTCTGGCCGCTACGAATGCTGCTGTTGGATGCGGCGTCGTTACGATGATCTCCTTACAATGTGGAAGCATCGTGTGAAGATCAAGGGCAACGTCTCCTGTTCCTGGCGGCAGGTCCAATAGCAAGTAGTCCAGCTCTCCCCACTCTACTTCTGAGAAGAAATTATTCAGCATTTTTCCGAGCATCGGCCCTCTCCAAATAACGGGGGCATTGTCTTCTACAAAGAAGCCCATAGAGATGACTTTTACACCGAAACGTTCTACCGGAATAATTCTTTCTCCCCGAACAACCGGTCGTTTCACGATTCCCATCATATCCGGAACACTGAACCCGTAAATATCTGCATCCACGAGCCCGACTTTTTTGCCTTGACGGGCCAACGACACAGCTAAGTTAACAGAAACTGTCGACTTTCCTACTCCGCCTTTTCCGCTGGCAATCGCGATAAAGGTTGTTTTACTTGCAGGTGATAAAAGATCCGTTCCTTGTCCACCGGATCCTCTATGCTTTTCAAGCTCTTCCTGTGGAAGCTCCGTGAACCGGATCCCGACAGATTCCGCTCCGTTATCCTTTAAGACTTGTACGATCTTTTGTTGGAATTGCATTTGTTCACCAGTACCTGTCTTGGCAATGGCAATCTTCACGCTTACATGCTTCTTTTCTTCCTTAATTGAAATTTCTGCGATACCATTTGTTTCTTCTAACGTTTTATTTAAAAAAGGATCTTTTAATCCAAATAAAAGTTCGCGTGTCTGTTGTTCAGTTAACATGAATAACCACCCTTTTCTATGTATTCGTTTTCAATCAATCTGCTTTCAGTATAACATATTCTTAGTTGAATGAATGATCAAAAGGTTTGGAATGCTTTTGTTGAATAATGAATGGTCGTAACGTTTGATTCTTTCTTAGATAAGAAAGCAGTAGTTGATTTCCGCTACAGGATGCTCGCTTTCCGCGGGGCTGGCGGTGAGCCTCCTCGCCTTTGGCTCCGGGGTCTCACCTGTCCAGCTATTCCCGCAGGAGTCGAGCATCCTTCCGCTCCAATCAACTTTCGAAGTATGTTTCCTTAAAGGCTATTCTCTACACCCTCAGACACAGGTCAAACAGACCTTCTGTATTTAAACAACAATCTTTTCGAAATTAGCCAAAAATAAAAGCTGAGAGGTTATTCCTCGTCAGCCTTTTCTTCGTCTTCATCTTCTATTGTTAAATAATTGAGAACCCCCTGATATACAGAGGCAGCGATTTTTTGCTGGTAGTCTTCTTTAAGTAAGTTAGCCCGCTCGCCTGGATTGGATAAAAACCCGATTTCCACTAAGGCTCCTGACTTTTTGGCGTGTTTTAAGATATACACATTTTGAATGCCCTTCGCTTCACGTGTCGTGTTTTCTAAATTACGTGTAAGCTCTCCTTGAATGGCTTTTGCAAGGGCTTTATTCTCTGTGTACTTTGGATTATAAAATGTTTGGGCACCGCTCCACTTAGCAGATGGAATGGAGTTCAGATGGATACTTAAAAATAAGTCTGCTTCAGAATCATTGATTAAGCTTAGCCTCTTCTTTAAATCCTCCACTTTCCGTCGGCTGTATCCTTTGGTTCCTTCATCGGCAAGATCTTCGTCTTTTTCACGCGTCAGGATCACGAGAGCCCCTTGTTCCTGGAGATAATCCCTTATCATCAGAGACACATTTAAAGCGATGTCCTTTTCAAGGGCATCCTGATCACCAGCCCCACCGTCCGGCCCGCCATGTCCGGGATCTATATAGATGATTTTACCTGATAAGGGGAGATTCCAGGAATCCCACGTATCCTTGTCCAGAATCTTATATTGAATAATGAATAATAATATCGCCAGTGCAGAAATCATCCCGATAACCTTTAGTTTCTGAATCATTCCAGTCCTCCCATTTCCAGTTTCAACCCGGAGTAAAACCTCTTTATAACTCCGTTGTCCTTACTAAAAAAATATGGGACGAGAATGATTTTTAGAACTGAAATGATTAATTCAAACGCAGTTTATGACGCTTGATCCCCTTTTCATACCCTTCTGACCACCATGTTTCCACAAAGTGCTCGCAGCAAAAATAAAAGGATTCATCCACTTGATTAGAGACACCCATCTCTGACCAATACAGCCAGAAATTATAAAGTGTATCAATAAAGTGTTTTAATTCTTCCTCGCACCGCTTTTTCACGTCGTCTGTGGGTTCACCAGTATAACCAAACTTGCTGACCTTTCCACCGAGCAGATAGGCTTCAATGGCCACATCAAAGCATGCCTCATCAAAGCCCTGCTGCATAAATACGCCGCCTTGAACCTTTATATATCCAAAATGCTTCCGGACACTCTCCTGAAGCATTTTAATTGAAATCTCTTTCAGCAATGTTCTTTCCGTCTTAATTTGCTTTTCTCTTCTCTTTGTATTGAAAGTTGTAATAACGTTCAAAAGTCATCCACCCCTTTGAACGTATTTTCCTACTTAACACACCACTTCATTCGAGTAACTGTTACCAATTTTTTTGAGGGACGGACCTCTGATTTTCACGTGAAACAGAAGGTCCGTCCCTCTCCCACATAACAACAAAAGCCCAACCGAATGAATCGGTTGAGCTTTTGTTTGAAATAATAATTAACGCTTAGAGAATTGTGGCGCGCGACGTGCACCTTTAAGACCGTATTTTTTACGCTCTTTCATACGAGAGTCACGAGTTAATAATCCAGCGCGTTTTAGAGATCCACGGTACTCAGGGTCTGCTTGTAGTAAAGCACGAGCGATTCCGTGACGGATCGCACCAGCTTGACCAGAATAGCCTCCACCATGAACGTTTACTAAAACGTCATAGTTACCAAGAGTTTCAGTTGCAACTAGTGGTTGCTTAATTACTTCTCTTAGTGCTGCGAATGGGATATATACTTCTACTTCACGATCATTGATAACAATGTTTCCGTTACCTGGTACTAAACGTACACGAGCTACTGAGCTCTTACGACGACCAGTTCCGTAATATTGAACTTGAGCCAAGATAATAACCTCCTCTTATTAATTATCCACGAAGTTCGTAAACTTCAGGTTGTTGTGCTTGATGCTTATGCTCTGCTCCAGCATATACATGTAATTTCTTGAACATTTGACGACCTAGAGAACCTTTTGGAAGCATACCTTTGATAGTAAGCTCTAACATTTTCTCTGAGTAGTTTGTACGCATTTCTAATGCTGTACGTTGTTTTAAACCACCTGGGTGATTAGTGTGACGGTAGTAAATCTTATCCGTTAACTTTTTACCAGTTAGTTCAATTTTTGAAGCGTTAAGAATGATTACATGATCACCAGTGTCAACATGTGGTGTGAATGTTGGTTTGTGTTTTCCGCGTAGAATTGAAGCAACTTCACTAGCTAAACGTCCTAGAGTTTTGCCTTCAGCATCTACAACGAACCATTTACGATCGATTTCGTTGGCTTTTGCCATATACGTTGTACGCATGATTTAACCTCCTATTTAATGAATCCGTAGTATTTATTTTCTAATCACAATAAGTTTCCGGGGCTTATCGTGGGGTTAATAACATACCATATGCTATATTATCTTGTTCCCAGACTATTGTCAAGAGAATGTTACACCAGGATTAGTTGTTTTAGTATTTTTTTTGAAACTTGATTATCATCTTTAACTAACCAATTCATTTTATGGTTACGAGAAGGTATGTCTATACCTAGATAGTAGTGGTTGATTTCCGCTCCAGGTGCTCGCTTTCCGCGGGGCGGGCGGTGAGCCTCCTCGGCTTCGCCTGTGGGGTCTCACCTGTCCCGCTATTCCCGCAGGAGTCGAGCACCTTCCGCTCCAATCAACTTCAACGGTGCTAATATAAACTATCTTTCAGAATGTTAAATACCCACTAATTCTGATTACAACCATAATCAACCTTCCACAGATATAACCCATGAGGTGGCGCTGTCTTCCCTGCCCTATTGCGATCCCGTGCTTCCAGTATTTCAGGGATCTCCTCTACCGGTAAATCCCCGGAGCCTACTTCTAATAATGTACCAACCAATATCCTCACCATATTGTATAAAAATCCATTTCCTACAAAAGAAAAAACGATTTCTTCTTCATGTTCTTGAATGTCAATATGGTGAATGATTCTTACTTTATCTTCCACTTCCGTCTTAGCCGAACAAAAGCTCGTGAAGTCGTGCTCTCCGATAAGGTGCCGTGCAGCACGCTCCATATCCGTTACAGATAAAGTATAGGGATAATGAAGGGCGAAGTGACGGTTAAACGGACTTCTCGACTCTCCCGTATACACACGGTAGCGATATTCCTTCTGTAGGACAGAGAACCTTGAGTGGAAATCAGTTGGAACAAACTCAGATTCTTTAACGGTTACTTCATCCGGTAAGCGTGTGTTCAGCACGACCGGCCATTTCTCTTCAGGGATGGACAAGGGTGTATCAAAATGAAAAACCTGTCCGTTCGCATGAACACCTGCGTCGGTCCGACCCGACCCACTGATCCGGATTCTTGCCCCTTTATGGATCGTGGACAGAATATCTTCTATGAGCCCCTGGACGGTACGCTGATTGGGTTGTACCTGATAACCATGAAAATAGGTGCCATCATAAGCGATGGTACACTTCACTCTCTGCATGCACGACACCCCCGTTATCCTCTAAAAATAATTAATATAACTGTTAGAAAGGCCAGTACCACTAAAGACCCTGTATCCTTCTTGTGCCAGGATAACAGCCGGTATTTCGTCCTGCCTTCTCCACCTTGATACCCTCTTGCTTCCATGGCTGTTGCCAGGTCCTCTGCACGTTTAAAGGCACTGACGAAAAGAGGGATCAGTAAAGGGATGATGGCTTTGATCCGATCTTTGATAGGACCGGAAGAAAACTCAGCCCCCCTTGCAATTTGTGCCTTCATGATTTTATCCGTTTCCTCCATCAAAGTCGGAATGAACCGTAAGGAAATCGACATCATAAGAGCCAGCTCATGAACGGGAAACTTCACTTTTTTCAATGGGTTCAATAGCGTCTCGAGACCGTCCGTAATCGTAATAGGGGAGGTCGTCAGCGTTAATAAAGACGTGACGAGAATCAGATAAAAGAATCGTAAAGAAATAAAGATCCCCTGCCTTAACCCCTCTTCATGAACAGATAATACGCCTAAGTCCAGGATGACGGGGCCTTCCTTGGTGAAAAACACGTGTAAAAAGAACGTAAACAGAATCAACCATAGGATAAGCTTCAATCCACCGATAATAAAACGCAAGGAAAGATTAGAAAGAATGAGTGCGCTAAACGTAAAAAGACCAAGCAATCCATACGTAACAAAATTATTTGCCAGAAAGACGACACATATAAATCCAAAGATAAATAATAGTTTTGCCCTCGGATCCATCTGATGAAGGATGGATTTAGCAGGTACGTAGCGACCAAAGATCATTTTCTCCATCATAGGACTTCACCTCCGTCACTGACTGTACGGATGGCTGAAGCTAATTCTTCTATCGTTAAACAGGTTTTCGGTAGCTTCTTTCCTGATTTGTATTCAAATTGATATTGAAAACGAACGACGTCGGGCACGTCCAATCCCATCTCAAACAGTTCATCCGCGGAAGAGAATATCTCCTCAGGACTTCCTTTTCTCTTAAGACTGCCTTTCTGCATGATCACAATCTCTTCTGCATAATGAGCAGCGTCTTCCATGCTATGGGTGACGAGAATGGTCGTCAGTCCTTTTTCTTTATGAAGATCATAGAACATGTCCATGATTTCACGTTGACCCCTTGGATCGAGTCCCGCTGTAGGTTCATCGAGTACAATGACCTCCGGATTCATTGCAAGTACTCCTGCAATGGCCACACGTCTCATTTGTCCCCCTGATAAATCAAAAGGGGATTTATTAAGTACTTCTTCTGAAAGTCCAACCTTTACGATCAGTTCCTTGGCTCTTCTTATCGCATCTTCTTCGGATACTCCAAAGTTCATTGGTCCGTAACAGATGTCTTTAAGTACGGTTTCTTCAAACAGCTGATGCTCAGGAAATTGAAAGACGATGCCTACCTTCTGTCTGACCGACTTTAAGCTTTTTGCCTTTTGTTTGGCTTTTATTTGATGCTCTCCAACTTGTACAAGGCCCTCCGTAGGCTTTAACAGTCCATTTAAATGCTGCAGGAGTGTTGATTTCCCTGAACCGGTGTGACCGATCACCGCGAGGAACTGACCTGTCGGGATGGAAAGATTGATATCTTGAAGGGCAAGCTTTTCGAATGGAGTGTTGAATGAATACCGGTATTCTACCTGTTGAAATGTGATTTGCATAATTCATTCACCAACTCTTCTTCTGTAAAATAGGTTTTAGACAAGGGTATCCCTGCCTCTTTAAGGGCTCCAGCAAGCTTTATTGTAAAAGGAGAGTCAAGGCCCAGCTTGATTAACTCGTCCTCTAATAAGAAAATTTCTTCCGGGGTTCCTTCCTTAAAGACCATGCCTTGATTTAATACAATCATTCGATCGGCTTTTGTCGCTTCTTCCAGGTCGTGAGTGATGGAAATCACCGTCAGGTTTTCTTCCTCTTTCAGCTTGCGTACTGTTTCAAGAACTTCTTTTCTTCCTTTCGGATCAAGCATCGATGTCGCTTCATCTAAGATGATGATCGATGGCTGAAGGGCTACGACCCCGGCAATCGCTACACGCTGCTTTTGCCCCCCTGATAAATGGTGCGGCTCTTGATTAAGAAAATCTTCCATATGGACACTTTTTAAAGCATCATTGACTCGCTGTACCATAGATTCATAAGGTACCCCATGGTTTTCTAACCCAAAAGCCACATCATCTTCTACTGTAGCACCAACAAATTGATTATCGGGATTCTGAAAAACCATACCCAGCTTTGAACGGATGTCCCAAATAGAGCTCTCCTCAAGAACGATACCGTCCACCGTTACCCTCCCCTTCTCAGGAAAATGAAGCCCATTCAACATTTTGGCAAGAGTCGACTTACCGGATCCGTTATGACCTACAATCGCTAACCATTCACCTTGATTGACAGTCAGACTAATGCCTTCAAGGGCGAAGGAATTCTGATCAGGGTATCTGAAATGTACATCGTCTACTTTAATGATTTCCTTCAATTTCTGTAACCTCCTCTACGCTATCCATACTCAGCTCTGCTCAAAAAATCTCTACATATAAAAAAAAAGCCTGCACCCCGACCAAAGAAAAGAGATCTTTTCTTGTTCAACCACTGAACAGCTTCTATGAAAATAGAAGTTGGAAGGGATGCACGAGCTAGACGAGTCAGCCGGAGCTGCTCATCGTAACGCTCTGCTTTTCATCAACATGCACTTATACAAAAAGGGCAAAGAAGCAGTTAAGGATTAACTGTCCTGCCCTTAATGTTAGAAGTCACGAATTATTAAACTAATTCGATGATTGCCATTGGAGCACCGTCACCACGGCGAGGACCAACCTTCATAATGCGAGTATATCCGCCTTGACGCTCTGTGTAACGAGGAGCGATGTCAGAGAATAACTTTTGTAAAGCATCTTGGTTGTTTTCAGCGTTTGCAACTTCTTTACGAATGAATGCACCAGCTTGACGACGCGCGTGAATGTCACCACGTTTACCTAAAGTGATCATTTTTTCCACAACTGAGCGAAGCTCTTTCGCACGAGTTTCAGTTGTTTCGATGCGCTCGTTAATGATTAGGTCTGTAGCTAAATCACGTAGCATTGCTTTACGTTGAGCACTGGTACGTCCTAACTTTCTGTAAGCCATTAAGGGTTCCCTCCTTTGTTGAATCTATATATGAAAGAAGATGTTATCAGTCGTCTTTACGTAAGCCAAGTCCAAGGTCTTCAAGTTTAACTTTAACCTCTTCAAGTGATTTACGTCCTAAGTTACGCACTTTCATCATATCTTCTTCTGTCTTGTTAGCAAGCTCTTGAACAGTATTGATTCCAGCACGCTTCAGGCAGTTATAAGAACGAACAGAAAGATCTAATTCTTCGATCGTCATCTCAAGAACTTTCTCTTTTTGGTCTTCTTCTTTTTCTACCATGATTTCAGCATTCTGCGCTTCATCTGTAAGGCCAACGAAAATATTTAAGTGTTCTGTTAGAATCTTAGCACCTAAAGAAATCGCTTCTTTTGGTCCAATACTTCCATCAGTCCATACATCAAGAGAAAGTTTATCGTAGTTCGTCATTTGACCAACACGAGTATTTTCTATTTGATAGTTAACGCGTGAAACTGGAGTGTAAATAGAATCGATTGGGATCACGCCAATAGGAAGATCCTCACGTTTGTTCTGGTCTGCTGGTCTGTATCCACGTCCACGTGATGCGCTTAAACGCACACGGAAGTGTCCACTCTTAGATAATGTTGCGATGTGTAAATCAGGATTTAACACTTCTACATCACTATCATGAGTAATATCAGCAGCCGTTACAACTCCTTCGCCCTGTACATCAATTTCCAGCGTTTTTTCTTCATCAGAGTAGATCTTCAACGCTAGCTTCTTGATATTCAAAATGATGGATGTGACATCCTCTACGACGCCTTCAATTGTTGAAAACTCATGCAGTACTCCATCTATTTGAATAGATGTGACAGCAGCACCTGGGAGTGACGATAGTAGGATACGACGTAAGGAGTTACCCAAAGTTGTACCATATCCACGCTCAAGTGGTTCTACGACGAACTTTCCATATGTGGCATCATCGCTGATCTCAACCGTTTCAATTTTTGGCTTTTCAATTTCGATCATTAATATTTACCCTCCTTCAAAACGTCGAAACTCCGGGCTAAATAAGTTAAAGTCCGAAATTCCCCATGTTTACGTTCCCTATTGTGCACCAACAACTGGTTACTTTTCTGAATGAACGTATCTTGTATCATATCCCATTATAGACAACGATACAAAATTTATACAGAAAAATTAAACGCGGCGACGTTTTGGTGGACGGCATCCATTATGAGGAACTGGAGTAACGTCTCTGATTGCAGTAACTTCTAGACCTGCTGCTTGAAGAGCACGGATAGCTGCTTCACGACCAGCACCAGGACCTTTTACTGTTACTTCAAGAGTTTTTAAACCATGATCTTGAGAAGCTTTCGCTGCAGTTTCAGCTGCCATTTGCGCTGCGAATGGAGTGGATTTACGAGAACCTCTGAATCCTAGTGAACCTGCACTTGACCAAGCAATAGCATTTCCGTGAACATCAGTAATAGTTACGATTGTGTTATTGAATGTAGAACGAATGTGTGCAATACCAGCTTCGATATTCTTTTTCACACGACGTTTACGAGTGTTTGTTTTACGTGCCATACTAAGAAGTAACCTCCTTTACCTATTATTTTTTCTTGTTAGCTACAGTCTTACGAGGACCTTTACGTGTACGAGCATTGTTCTTCGTATGTTGTCCACGAACAGGTAGTCCACGACGGTGACGAAGACCGCGGTATGAACCGATTTCCATAAGACGTTTGATGTTTAGTG
This sequence comes from Rossellomorea sp. NRS-1567, assembly GCF_050467885.1. NCBI lineage: Bacteria > Bacillati > Bacillota > Bacilli > Caryophanales > Bacillaceae > Rossellomorea > Rossellomorea sp. NRS-1567. Next base: position 12,760 of record NZ_JBITPL010000028.1, read on the forward strand.
ATACTTCACGACGAAGATCACCTTCTACTTTTAATTTATCAACGATATCACGAATCTTTCCTAGTTCGTCGTCAGTAAGATCGCGAACGCGAGTATCCTCAGATACACCAGCTTCAGATAAGATTTTCGCTGCAGTATTTTTACCAATACCGTAGATGTATGTTAATGAAATGACAACACGTTTGTCACGTGGAATGTCTACACCAGCAATACGTGCCATAGTGATAGCGCACCTCCTTTAAGATTAGCCTTGTTTTTGTTTGTGTTTAGGGTTTTCACAGATAACCATGACTTTACCTTTTCTACGAATAACTTTACATTTTTCGCAGATTGGCTTAACAGATGGTCTAACTTTCATCTTATTCTAACCTCCTTAATAGTACGGAGTGCAATAGATTATTTATAACGATAAGTGATTCTACCACGAGTTAAGTCATACGGTGATAATTCTACTGTTACCTTGTCACCAGGTAGGATACGAATGAAATGCATACGGATCTTTCCTGAAACATGCGCCAGTACTGTATGACCATTTTCTAATTCTACCTTAAACATCGCATTGGGCAAAGTCTCAGCGACCTTACCTTCAACTTCAATTACATCATCCTTAGCCATCGAACATGTCTCCCTTCTTCTCATCATTTAAAACTTCGTTAACAAACTTTGAAACAGCATAACGCAGTTTACCGTTCGTAACTCTTCCTGTTTCTATAATACTGTTTTGAACTTCTGGAGAAACATAGTCACACAAGTGAAGATGAGCGATGTTCTTTCGCTTGGCGCGATCAAACTTTCTTCGATCTCCATCTGCTATGAGTACAAAACGTTCATCCAATTGCTGAACAACGACCGAGTAGCTTCCTGTTTCTCTCCCTTTAAGGGTTTGAACAATCTGGCCGATCCTCGGAATCGTCGAATCTGAGTCGATCAATCCAATCACCTTCACTTAGGCTTTCGTCAATATCTCATAGCCGCCTTCAGTAATTGCAATGGTGTGTTCAAAGTGCGCACACATTTTATCATCTACTGTGACGACTGTCCAGTTATCTGATAACGTTCTAACATATCGACTTCCTGCATTAACCATTGGTTCAATAGCCAGTACCATGCCAGGCTTTAAACGAGGACCTTTGTTGGGTGGTCCATAATGAGGAATTTGCGGGTCCTCATGTAAGTCTTGACCAACTCCGTGCCCCACATACTCTCGAACGATAGAAAAGCCATTAGCCTCAACAAATGTTTGTATACTATGAGAGATATTCGACAGACGCTCGCCTGGTTTAGCTTCCTTAAGTCCCAGAAATAATGACTCTTCCGTAACATCCAGAAGCTTCTGGGTTTCATCATCTATTGTTCCAACTGGATATGTCCAAGCCGAGTCACCGTGATAACCGTTATATTTAGCACCGATATCGATGCTGATTATATCGCCATCCTTCAATACCCGATCGCCTGGAATTCCATGCACCAACTCATTGTTGACGGAAGCACAGATGCTGCCACGAAACCCATTATACCCTTTAAAAGATGGAATTGCATCATGTTTACGAATGAATTTTTCAGCAATTGCATCCAATTCCTTCGTCGATATTCCCGGAGAAATATGCTTTTGCAATTCCGCATGAGTTAATGCCACAATCTTTCCAGCTTGCCGCATAATCTCAATCTCTCTCGGAGTTTTAGAAATGATCATTATGAAAGGCCTCCAAGTAGTTCATCAATGTCATCAAACACTCTATGGATGTCTTGTTGACCGTCAATGTTTTTCAGATAGCCTTTGTCTTCGTAGTAAGCCAATAGTGGTTGAGTTTGCTTGATGTTTACGTCTAAACGGTTTTGAACCGTTTCTTCGTTATCATCTGCGCGTTGATATAACTCGCCGCCGCAGCGATCACAAACGCCCTCTTCTGTTGGCGGATTAAAGACAAGATGATAAGTAGCGCCGCACTCTTTACAGATCCTGCGACCTGTCAAGCGCTCCATCAGGATGTCCTTATCTACATTTATATTAATGACATAATTCATTTTTTTACCAAGATCAGCCAGGATGTTTTCAAGTGCTTCTGCCTGAGCAACCGTTCTTGGAAACCCATCCAGTAAGAAGCCTTTTTTACAGTCCTCTTTGCTTAAACGTTCACGAACGATACCGATTGTTACTTCATCAGGAACAAGGTCGCCATTATCCATGAATGATTTAGCCTTCAAGCCTAGTTCAGTACCGCCTTTAATAGCTGCACGGAACATATCGCCAGTAGATATATGGGGGATACCATATTTATCTACGATCTTTTCAGCTTGAGTGCCTTTTCCTGCGCCTGGTAAGCCCATAAGAACTATATTCACTCTCGAACTCCCCCTAATTGTCTATAAAATGGCTTCAGGAACAAAACGTTCCCGAAAACCCTCTTATTTAATAAATCCTTTGTAGTGACGTTTCACTAACTGCGCTTCCAGTTGCTTCATTGTCTCAAGTGCAACCCCTACTACGATGAGTAAGCTTGTTCCACCGATTTGAGCTGCAGGAGGTAATCCCGCAAAGTTAATGAAGAAAACAGGAAGTATCGAGATGACAGCTAAGAAGATTGCCCCAACAAATGTTAGACGATACAGAACGCGAGTGAGATACTCTTGTGTGGTTTTACCTGGACGAATACCAGGGATATATCCACCTTGCTTCTTCAAGTTTTCAGCCATTTGTTCTGGATTCACTTGAATGAAAGCATAGAAATACGTAAAGGCAACGATCAGAGCTACATAGATGATCATACCAACTGGTTTAGTGTAATCAAAGATGTACTGAATAGTACTTGTCACATCATTTTCTCCGAAGAAAGATGAAATGGTCTGTGGCGTGATTATGAAAGATATCGCAAAGATAACTGGAATAACACCCGCAGCATTTACCTTTAACGGTAGATGTGTTGATTGTCCACCAACCGGACTACGCCCCACTAAACGTTTTGCATATTGAATCGGAATTTTACGAAGTGCTTGTTGAATAAACACGACACCAACCACGATTGCAATAACTGCTAAAACAAGAAGTGCAAGAACCACAATTCGAAGGAAGAGCTGTTCGCCTGCCCCTTCAATTTGTTGAGCATAGATTTGGTTTACTGTGTTAGGGATAGCAGCAACGATACCTGCAAAGATCAGGATCGAAATACCATTCCCGACACCTTTAGCCGTGATTTGTTCACCTAACCACATAAGAAAAGCCGTACCAGCTGTTAGAACTAACGCTATTAGTAGGTACGTACTAACTCCTGGGCTTTGGATAAGCATTCCACCATATATTCTATTGAAACCATAGGACATACCTAAAGCTTGGATGAATCCGAGAACGATGGTGAAATAACGTGTGAACTGAGCTAATTTTCGGCGTCCGACTTCACCTTGCTTAGACCACTCTGTAAACTTCGGAACAACATCCATTTGCAGGAGTTGTACGATGATTGAAGCGGTAATGTAAGGCATAATTCCCATCGCAAAGATGGAGAAGTTTTGCAGTGCACCGCCACCAAATGTATTAAGGAATCCGAGAATTCCTGCCTGGTCTTGCATTTTCAATACATTAGCGTCTACGTTTGGCACCGGAATAAAGGTACCAAGACGAAAGACTATTAACATTAGAAGGGTGAAGATAATTTTGTTTCTTATATCACCCACGCGCATAAAATTGGAGACAGTTTGAAACATTAGATCACCTCGGATGTACCGCCAGCAGCTTCGATAGCTTCTTTAGCAGTGGTTGAGAATTTGTGTGCTTTTACTGTAAGCTTTTTCTCGATTGAACCTTTACCAAGAATCTTAATTCCTGCTTTTTCGTTACTCACTACACCAGATTCTACAAGTAGAGCTGGAGTAACTTCTGTACCATCTTCGAAGCGATTCAATACGTCAAGATTGACGATTGCATATTCTTTACGATTGATGTTCGTGAATCCACGTTTAGGTAGACGTTGGAACAATGGTGTTTGACCACCCTCAAAGCCAGGACGAGTTCCGCCACCTGAACGGGCGTTTTGTCCTTTATGACCTTTACCAGAAGTCTTTCCATTACCTGAACCAATACCACGTCCTACACGATTGCGGACTTTACGTGAACCTTCTGTAGGCTTTAACTCATGTAATTTCATGTCGGCACCTCCTTTTTTTCGAAAGAAATCGATTATTTTTCTGTAACCGTTACAAGGTGAGCAACTTTGTTGATCATACCGCGGATAGCAGCATTATCTTGTTGTTCAACTGTTTGATGCATTTTGCGAAGTCCTAAAGCTTCAACTGTTTTACGTTGATCTTGAGGACGACCAATTGTACTGCGAGTGAGGGTAATTTCTAGTTTGTTAGCCATCGTTATCCCTCCCTTATCCTAATATCTCTTCTACTGATTTACCACGTAATTTTGCAACGTCTTCAGCGGTCTTTAATTGTTTTAAACCTTCGATTGTAGCGCGAACCATGTTAATTGGAGTGTTAGATCCTAAAGACTTAGATAGGATATCTTGAACACCAGCTAATTCAAGTACGGCACGAACAGGTCCACCGGCAATAATTCCTGTACCCGCAGAAGCAGGTTTGATCAGAATTTGACCAGCACCAAATCGTCCAGTTACTAGGTGAGGTGTTGTACCTTCAACCATAGGAACTTCAATTAGATTTTTCTTCGCATCTTCAATCGCTTTACGGATTGCTTCAGGTACCTCTTGAGCTTTACCCGTTCCGAAACCAACGTGACCGTTCTTATCGCCCACTACTACAAGAGCAGCGAAACGGAAACGACGTCCACCTTTAACAACTTTCGCAACACGATTGATTGTAACTACGCGTTCTTCAAATTCTAGTTTACTTGGATCAATACGACGCATCTGGATTGTCCCTCCTTTTTTTATTAAAATTCTAAGCCGTTTTCACGAGCTGCTTCAGCTAAAGCTTTGATACGGCCATGATATAAATATCCACCACGGTCAAATACTACGGATTTCAATCCTTTTTCTACTGCACGTTTCGCAACTAGTTCTCCAACTTTCGCTGCTGCATCAGCAGTAGCAGATGAGTCTAGATCGAAATCTTTATCTTGAGAAGATGCACTAACTAGAGTAACACCGTTCATATCATCGATAAGTTGAGCGTAGATATTTTTGTTAGAACGGAAAACGTTCAAACGAGGACGAGTTTCAGTTCCAGTAATTTTTGAACGGACACGAGCATGTCTCTTCTTACGTGTTTTGTTCTTATCTGGCTTAGTAATCACCTACGGTCACTCCTTTCTTTTGCCTACGCGGCATTATTTACCTGTTTTACCTTCTTTACGACGAACATATTCACCTTCGTAGCGAATACCTTTTCCTTTGTAAGGCTCAGGAGAGCGTACAGCACGAATGTTAGCAGCTAATGCTCCAACACGTTCTTTGTCGATACCTTTGATAGATATCTTTGTGTTTGCTGGTACTTCGATCTCGATACCTTGTTCTGGTTCAATCTCAACTGGGTGAGAGTAACCAACGTTTAGTACAAGCTTCGTACCTTGCTTTTGAGCACGGTAACCTACACCGACTAGCTCAAGATTTCTTTGGAATCCTTTAGATACACCTTCAACCATGTTCGCGATTAGGGCACGAGTTGTACCGTGTAACGCGCGGTGTTCTTTTGCATCAGAAGGACGAGTAACTGTTGCTACATTTCCTTCTAATTCAACTTTAATATCAGAATTGAATGTACGAGAAAGTTCCCCTTTAGGTCCTTTTACAGTTACAGTGTTATCTTCACCTACTGTTAGAGTAACGTCAGATGGAATTTCGACTGGTAGTTTTCCTACACGTGACATCCTGTTGCACCTCCATTCATATAAAAAATATTACCAAACGTAAGCTAGTACTTCTCCGCCTACTTGTTGAGCACGAGCTTCTTTATCAGTTAAAACACCTGTAGAAGTAGAAACAAGTGCAATACCTAAGCCGTTTAATACTCTAGGTACTTCTGTAGATTTCGCATATACACGTAAACCAGGTTTAGAGATACGCTTTAATCCAGTAATTACACGTTCGTTATTTGCTCCATATTTTAAGAAAATGCGGATAACACCTTGCTTGTTATCTTCTACATATTCTACGTCACGCACGAAACCTTCACGTTTGAGGATTTCAGCAATTTCTTTCTTGATGTTAGAAGCAGGAACTTCTAATCTTTCGTGACGAACCATGTTCGCATTACGGATGCGAGTTAGCAAATCTGCAATTGGATCTGTCATTGTCATAATAATTTACCTCCTTCCCAATATGGGGTATTACCAACTAGCTTTTTTAACGCCTGGAATCTGACCCTTGTATGCAAGTTCACGGAAACAAATACGGCAAAGCTTGAATTTACGGATTACTGAATGAGGACGTCCGCAACGTTCGCAACGAGTGTACGCTTGAACATTATGCTTTGGCGTGCGTTTTTGTTTCGCAATCATAGATTTTTTAGCCACATTTTCGCCTCCCTTATATAGCGATTACTTTTGGAATGGCATTCCGATTTGTGTCAATAATTCACGAGCTTCTTCGTCTGTGTTCGCAGTAGTTACGATTACGATATCCATACCACGTGCTTTAGACACTTTATCATAATCAATCTCAGGGAAAATCAATTGCTCTTTTACTCCTAATGTATAGTTCCCGCGACCGTCGAATGCTTTTTTAGAAACACCGCGGAAGTCACGTACACGTGGAAGTGAAACAGAAATCAATTTATCTAAGAATTGGTACATACGCTCTCCGCGTAGAGTAACTTTTGCACCGATTGGCATACCTTCACGAAGACGGAAGCCTGCGATAGATTTTTTAGCTTTCGTTACGACTGGTTTTTGACCAGTGATTTGAGTTAATTCATCAACAGCTACATCAAGAGCTTTTGAGTTTGAAACAGCTTCACCGATACCCATGTTGACAACGATCTTTTCAACTTTAGGTACTTCCATTACTGATTTGTAATTGAATTTGCTCACTAGAGCTGGACTGATTTCTTGTTGAAATTTTTCTTTTAGGCGGTTCATTCAGAATACCTCCCTTCTTAATCGTACTATTTATCTAGAACTTCACCTGATTTTTTTGCTACACGTACTTTTTTGCCGTCTTCTGTCTTATAACCTACACGAGTTGGCTCGTTAGATTTCGGATCTAGAAGCATAACATTTGATACATGGATAGATGCTTCTTGGCTGATGATTCCGCCTTGCGGATTCATCTGTGAAGGTTTAGCGTGTTTTTTCACAACGTTAATTCCTTCAACTAGCACTCGGTCTTTCTTTGGGAATGAAGCAAGAACAACACCTGTTTTGCCTTTGTCTTTCCCTGTAATGACCATTACTTTATCGCCTTTTTTTACATGCATTTCATCGCACCTCCTTGAATGGCCCAATGCTAATATCTATTAAAGAACTTCTGGAGCTAAAGATACAATTTTCATAAAGTTGCTGTCACGTAGTTCGCGAGCAACAGGTCCGAAGATACGAGTACCACGTGGTCCCTTATCGTCACGGATAATTACACAAGCGTTCTCGTCGAACTTAATGTAAGTACCGTCTTGACGACGTACACCAGATTTAGTACGTACAACAACCGCTCTTACTACGTCACCTTTTTTAACAACGCCACCTGGTGTTGCTTGTTTTACTGTACACACGATAACATCACCGATGTTAGCTGTCTTGCGTCCAGAACCACCAAGCACTTTGATAGTTAATACTTCACGAGCACCAGAGTTGTCAGCAACTTTTAAACGTGATTCTTGTTGAATCATGTAGGTAACCTCCCTTCGGAATATAAAATATCCGAACAAATATATTAGATAATAACTGCTTTTTCAACAACTTCTACTAAACGGAAACGTTTTGTAGCAGATAGTGGACGAGTCTCCATGATACGTACGATATCTCCTACTTTTGCTTCGTTGTTCTCATCATGAGTTTTTAACTTCTTAGAGTACTTAACGCGCTTGCCGTATAGAGAATGCTTTTTATAAGTTTCTACCATAACCGTTACTGTTTTATCCATTTTGTCGGAAACAACACGGCCAGTGTATACCTTACGTTGGTTGCGGTCACTCATTTAAGCAAACCTCCTCTCATTTATCGATTGTTAACCCCGATCTCTCTTTCACGGATTACAGTTTTCATACGAGCGATCCCTTTGCGGACTTCACGGATGCGAGCTGTGTTTTCTAATTGCCCAGTCGCAAGTTGGAAGCGAAGGTTAAATAACTCTTCTTTTAGAGTTTTTACTTTTTGTTCAATTTCAGCAGTGGTTAGGTCACGAATTTCATTACTTTTCATTTGATTCACCACCAATTTCCTCACGTTTTACAAACTTCGTTTTGATAGGAAGTTTGTGTGATGCTAGACGAAGTGCTTCACGAGCTACCTCTTCAGACACACCAGCGATTTCAAACATGATTTTTCCAGGCTTAACTACTGCTACCCAACCTTCTGGAGCACCTTTACCTGAACCCATACGTACTTCTAAAGGTTTTGCAGTGTAAGGTTTATGAGGGAAGATTTTAATCCATACTTTACCGCCACGTTTCATGTAACGAGTCATAGCGATACGAGATGCTTCGATTTGACGGTTTGTGATCCAAGAAGCTTCAACTGCTTGTAAACCGTATTCACCGAACGCTACTTCTTGACCGCCTTTAGCACGTCCACGCATTTTTCCACGGTGTTCGCGACGATGTTTAACGCGTTTAGGTAATAACATAATTATTTGCCTCCTTCCTCAGATTTCTTTCTTGTAGGAAGAACTTCTCCACGATAGATCCATACTTTAACGCCAAGCTTACCATAAGTAGTGTCAGCTTCTGCATGAGCATAGTCAATGTCAGCGCGTAGAGTATGAAGTGGAACAGTACCTTCACTGTAATGTTCTGAACGAGCGATATCTGCTCCGCCTAAACGACCAGATACTTGTGTTTTGATTCCTTTTGCACCAGCACGCATCGCACGTTGAAGCGATTGTTTCTGAGCACGACGGAAAGAAACACGATTTTCTAATTGGCGAGCGATGTTTTCAGCTACTAGTTTAGCATCAACGTCTGCTCTTTTGATTTCAACGATGTTGATGTGTACACGTTTTGAAGTAAGTTCGTTTAATGCTTTACGAAGTGCTTCAACTTCTGTACCACCTTTACCGATAACCATACCAGGTTTAGCTGTATGAACAGTAATGTTAATACGATTTGCTGCGCGTTCGATTTCTACTTTAGAAACAGAAGCGTCAACTAAACGTTTTGCAATATATTCACGTACTTTAATGTCTTCGTGTAATAGATTAGCGTAATCTTTATCTGCGTACCATTTAGATTCCCAATCACGGATTATACCGACACGAAGTCCGACCGGATGTACTTTTTGACCCACAGCTTATCCCTCCTTCTTTTCTGATACGACAAGTGTAATGTGACTTGTACGTTTGTTAATTTGACTTGCACGTCCCATCGCACGAGGACGGAAACGTTTAAGTGTTGGTCCTTCATTTACATAAGCCTCAGTTACCACTAGGCTATTAATATCCATATCAAAGTTGTGCTCTGCGTTCGCAATAGCAGACTTAAGTACTTTTTCGATTACTGGTGAAGCAGCTTTAGGTGTATGCTTTAAGATAGCAACCGCTTCTCCAACTTGCTTACCTCGGATTAGATCAACGACTAAACGTACTTTACGAGGAGCAATACGTACTGTTCTTGCAACAGCTTTTGCTTGCATTAGGATACCCTCCTCTCAATTAGCGTCTTGTTTTCTTATCATCACTTGCGTGACCTTTGTAAGTACGAGATGGTGCGAATTCACCAAGCTTGTGTCCTACCATGTCTTCAGTGACGTATACAGGTACATGTTTACGACCATCGTAAACTGCGATAGTGTGACCGATGAATGCTGGGAAGATCGTTGAGCGACGAGACCAAGTTTTAACAACTTGTTTGCCTTCAGTTTCGTTCAATTTCTCAACCTTATTCATTAAATGATCATCAACAAAAGGTCCTTTTTTTAAGCTACGACCCATGTTTGAACCTCCCTTCGTGATTGATCTACGGCTCTTTTCAGGAACCGTAGTACAATCCCGTTATTTTTTGCGACGACGCACAATAAATTTATCAGATTTGTTGTTTTTCTTACGTGTCTTGTATCCAAGAGTAGGTTTACCCCATGGAGACATTGGTGATTTACGTCCGATTGGAGCACGTCCTTCACCACCACCGTGTGGGTGATCGTTAGGGTTCATTACAGAACCACGAACTGTTGGGCGTTTACCTAACCAACGAGAACGTCCGGCTTTACCAATGTTGATAAGTTCGTGTTGTTCATTTCCAACTTGACCTACAGTAGCACGACAAGCAGAAAGAATCATACGAGTTTCACCAGAGTTAAGACGTACAAGTACATATTTACCTTCTTTACCAAGTACTTGAGCAGATGTTCCAGCAGAACGAACTAACTGGCCACCCTTACCTGGTTTAAGTTCAATATTGTGTACGATTGTACCAACTGGGATGTTGATAAGTGGTAATGTGTTACCCACTTTAATATCTGCTTCAGGTCCAGACATTACTTCCATACCTACAACAAGTGTTTTAGGTGCAAGAATGTAACGTTTTTCCCCATCAGCGTAGTTGATTAGTGCAATGTTAGCTGAGCGGTTTGGATCGTATTCGATCGTAGCAACGCGTCCAGGTATACCATCTTTTTCACGTTTGAAATCGATGATACGGTATTGGCGCTTATGACCGCCACCTTGATGACGAACTGTTAACTTACCTTGGTTGTTACGGCCACCCTTTTTGTGTAGGGGTGCTAAAAGTGACTTTTCCGGAGAATCAGTAGTAATTTCAGCGAAATCAGAACTAGTCATGCCGCGACGACCATTAGAGGTAGGTTTATACTTTTTAATCGCCATGTTTTTCCCTCCTCTTCTTAATTAAAGAATTTTATACTTCAAAGAATTCGATTTCTTTACTATCAGTAGTAAGCTTAACGATTGCTTTACGACGCTTGTTAGTGTAACCAGCGTGTTTACCCATACGTTTGAACTTACCTTTGTAGTTCATGATGTTAACTTTATCTACTTTCACGTCAAAGATTACTTCAACAGCGTCTTTTACTTGAGTTTTGTTCGCTCTAGTATCAACTTCGAAAGTATATTTCTTCTCAGACATAAGATCAGTTGAAGCCTCTGTAATTACGGGGCGCTTAATGATTTCACGTACATCCATTATGCAAGCACCTCCTCTACTTTTTCAACAGCTGATTTAGTGATCACTAGTTTGTCGTGTCCTAATACATCCAGAACGCTAACTCCATCAGCAGGAACAACAGTTACACCAGGGATGTTACGAGCTGAAAGTGCTACGTTTTCGTCGATTCCATCAGTGATTACTAAAGTTTTAGAATCAACAGAAAGACCTTTAAGAACGTTAGCAAATTCTTTTGTTTTAGGAGCATCGAATGATAATGCTTCTAATACTAAAATGTTTTCTTCTACTACTTTAGAAGAAAGAGCAGATTTGATCGCTAAGCGACGAACTTTCTTAGGAAGTTTGTAGCTGTAGCTGCGTGGAACTGGTCCAAATACAGTACCACCACCGCGCCATTGTGGAGAACGGATTGACCCTTGACGAGCACGGCCAGTTCCTTTTTGACGCCAAGGCTTACGCCCACCGCCACGTACTTCAGAACGATTTTTTACTTTGTGATTACCTTGACGTAAAGAAGCTCTTTGCATCAATACTGCTTCAAACATTACATGTTTGTTTGGTTCGATACCAAAAACAGTGTCATTAAGTTCGATATCACCAACTTTAGAACCGCTTTGGTTAAATAATGCTACTTTCGGCATTCTTGTTTCCTCCTTTCTTGAAAAGTTCTATTAGTTTGCTTTAATAGCTGACTTTACTTTGATCAGTTGTTTCTTAGGTCCAGGTACATTACCTTTAACTAAGATAAGGTTACGATCAGCATCGATTTTTACAATTTCAAGGTTTTGAATTGTAATTTGCTCTCCGCCCATACGTCCAGGTAGTAATTTACCTTTGAATACACGGTTTGGATCAACAGGACCCATTGAACCAGGACGACGGTGGTAACGAGAACCATGGGACATAGGTCCGCGAGATTGGTTATGACGCTTGATAGCACCTTGGAATCCTTTACCTTTTGAAACTCCTGTTACATCTACGATTTCGCCTGCCGCGAAAATATCAACTTTGACTTCTTGACCAACTTCGTACTCTTCTACGTTTACACCGCGGATTTCACGGATGAAGCGCTTAGGAGCAGTTTCAGCTTTAGCAACGTGGCCTCTCTCTGGTTTGTTAGAAAGCTTTTCACGTTTGTCTTCAAAACCTACTTGGATAGCTGAGTAGCCATCAACATCGATAGATTTCTTTTGAAGTACCACGTTTTGAGCAGCTTCGATAACAGTTACAGGGATAAGATCACCGTTTTCAGCGAAAACTTGAGTCATACCAATCTTTCTTCCTAAGATTCCTTTGGTCATAAGTCACACCTCCTAATAATTATGGTTTTTATGAATTAAAGTTTGATTTCGATATCTACACCTGATGGTAAGTCTAAACGCATAAGCGCATCAACTGTTTGAGGTGTTGGGTTTACAATGTCGATTAAGCGTTTATGAGTACGCATTTCGAATTGCTCACGAGAATCTTTGTATTTGTGTACAGCACGTAAGATTGTGTAAATAGACTTTTCAGTCGGTAGTGGGATCGGTCCAGAAACCGCCGCACCAGAACGTTTTGCTGTTTCAACAATTTTCTCAGCTGATTGATCAAGAATTCTGTGATCATAAGCCTTTAAACGGATACGAATCTTTTGTTTTGCCATTATTTTCCCTCCTTTATCGCCTATTTTTGAATAGACATTCTCCACAGAAATTTCCCACACACTCGCCATGGCAAAGCGGCCGTGTGTGTCAGCAACCTTCTGTTTCATCGCAGTCAAAGACCAACATTGTCTATTATAACTAAAACACCTAGAAGATGCAACTGTTTCTTGCAAAATCTTTATGTTTTGCACACTTTCTCTATTATACAAACGAACCGTTTTATTTTCAAGGTTATGTGTTATTTTCACAATATTTAATATAACGGTTTTAATGGATCAAAGTACATTAATTTAGAGGGAACTAATATCCATTCTTTATTAGAACTTATTTCTACTACTTCCTAAAGAGTGAGTGCTTGTTGATTTCCGCTACAGGATGTTCGCTTTCCGCGGGGTGGGCGGTGAGCCTCCTCGGCTTCGCCTGCGGGGTCTCACCTGTCCCACTTCTCCCGCAGGAGTCGAACATCCTTCCGCTCCAATCAACTTAGTGTTTCAATTACTTATTCATGCAGGAAATTTAATTTATATGATAAACACTGAAGATTGACCAACATAAATAAACAATTACTATACTATATAGAAGAAACTCGACAACACCCTCACATTTATCGTTTGAATACTGACCGTAAATATAGCTATTTTAACGCAAAAAAACAGATGGACATGATGTCCATCTGTTTTTGATATCAATGATTACTCAGTGATTGTAGCTACTACTCCAGCACCTACAGTACGTCCACCCTCACGGATAGAGAACTTAGTACCTTCTTCGATAGCGATTGGAGCGATAAGCTCAACAGTCATTTCGATGTTATCGCCAGGCATAACCATTTCTACACCTTCAGGAAGGTTACAGATACCAGTTACGTCAGTTGTACGGAAGTAGAACTGTGGGCGGTAGTTAGTGAAGAATGGAGTGTGACGTCCACCCTCTTCTTTAGAAAGAACATAAACTTCTGCTTTGAACTTTGTGTGTGGAGTGATTGTACCTGGCTTAGCAAGTACTTGTCCACGTTGGATATCTTCACGAGCTACACCACGAAGTAGTGCACCGATGTTGTCTCCAGCTTCAGCATAGTCAAGAAGCTTACGGAACATTTCTACACCTGTTACAGTTGTAGATTTTGGCTCTTCAGAAAGACCGATGATGTCGATAGTGTCTCCAACTTTAACTTGTCCACGCTCAACACGACCAGTAGCAACTGTACCACGACCTGTGATTGAGAATACATCCTCAACAGGCATCATGAATGGCTTTTCAGTGTCACGCTCTGGAGTTGGGATGTAGCTATCTACAGCTTCCATAAGTTCGTAGATTTTTTCTTCCCACTCAGCTTCTCCTTCAAGAGCTTTAAGAGCAGAACCTTTGATTACTGGTACGTCATCGCCAGGGAAATCGTACTCAGAAAGAAGGTCACGTACTTCCATTTCTACTAATTCAAGTAGCTCTTCGTCGTCTACCATGTCACATTTGTTCATGAATACAACAAGGTATGGAACACCTACTTGACGAGAAAGAAGGATGTGCTCACGAGTTTGTGGCATTGGGCCATCAGCAGCAGAAACTACTAGGATCCCACCATCCATTTGTGCTGCACCAGTGATCATGTTTTTAACATAGTCAGCATGTCCTGGGCAGTCAACGTGTGCATAGTGACGAGTATCAGTTTCATACTCAACGTGTGCAGTAGAGATTGTGATTCCACGCTCTCTTTCTTCTGGTGCACCGTCAATTTGGTCATATGCCATTGCAGTTCCACGACCATACTTCTTGTGAAGTGTAGTTGTGATTGCAGCTGTTAGAGTTGTTTTACCGTGGTCAACGTGACCGATTGTACCGATATTCGCATGTTGCTTGGAACGATCAAATTTTTCCTTACCCATTTGAAAATCCTCCTTTGATTTTAAAGAAAATAAGTATATTTTGGATGCCTCAGAGATAGCTAAAAACCATCTCTGACACAACAATTGCCTACATTAGTATTTATACTTTATAAAAGCGAATAAATCAATTATTCACCTTTATTTTTTTTGATGATTTCTTCAGAAATCGATTTAGGTACTTCTTCATAGTGATCGAAGTGCATGGAGTATGTTCCACGTCCTTGTGTGTTAGAACGAAGGGAAGTTGCATATCCAAACATTTCTGATAGAGGTACGAACGCTTTAACGACTTGAGCGTTACCGCGTGCTTCCATACCTTCTACGCGCCCACGACGAGAAGTTACATCACCCATGATATCTCCAAGGTATTCCTCAGGGATAACAACCTCAACCTTCATCATTGGCTCTAAGATTACCGGCTTACATTTAGAAGCAGCATTCTTAAGTGCCATAGAAGCAGCGATCTTAAACGCCATTTCAGAGGAGTCAACATCATGGTATGAACCATCGAATAATCTTGCTTTAACATCAACAAGTGGGAAACCAGCTAAGACACCATTTTCTAAAGCGTCAGTTAGACCGGCTTGTACTGCAGGGATGTATTCACGAGGAACTACACCACCGACGATACCGTTCTCGAATTCGAATCCTTTACCTTCTTCGTTAGGTGAGAATTCGATCCAAACGTGTCCGAATTGTCCACGTCCACCAGATTGACGGGCGAACTTACCTTCAACTTTAGCCGTATCACGGAAAGTCTCACGGTAAGATACTTGAGGAGCACCTACGTTTGCTTCAACTTTGAATTCACGTTTCATACGGTCAACGATGATATCTAAGTGAAGCTCACCCATACCCGCGATGATAACTTGACCTGTTTCCTGGTCAGTATGCGCACGGAATGTTGGATCTTCCTCTTGAAGTTTTTGTAGAGCTGTAGTCATTTTATCTTGGTCAGCCTTTGATTTAGGCTCAACAGATAGAGAGATAACCGGCTCTGGGAATACCATAGATTCAAGAATAACCAGACTCTTTTCATCACATAGTGTATCTCCAGTAGAAGTATCTTTCAGACCAACAGCTGCTGCAATGTCCCCAGCGTAAACTGTAGAGATTTCTTCACGAGAGTTAGCGTGCATTTGCAGGATACGTCCTACACGCTCACGTTTACCTTTAGAAGAGTTTCTTACATATGAACCAGAATCTAATGTTCCTGAGTACACACGGAAGAATGTTAATTTACCAACATAAGGGTCAGTTGCAACTTTGAACGCTAAAGCAGAGAATGGCGCATCGTCTGTTGATGGACGAGTTACTTCTTCTTCTGTTTCAGGAACAAAACCTTTGATATCTTCAACGTCTGACGGCGCTGGAAGATAGTCAATAACTGAGTCAATTAATAATTGAACCCCTTTGTTTTTAAATGCAGATCCACAAACTACCGGGTAGAACTCGACAGTCAGTGTAGCCGCACGGATAGCAGATTTGATTTCTTCGTTAGAAAGCTCTTCACCTTCTAAGTACTTCATCATAAGCTCTTCATCAAGTTCAGAAACTGCTTCAATTAACTTTCCGCGGTATTCTTCAGCTTGATCTTTGTACTCTTCAGGAATGTCACGAGCTTCTGCACGCGTTCCAAGGTCATCTTCATAGAAGTAAGCTTTCATTTCTACTAAGTCGATGATACCTTCGAAATCATCCTCAGCACCGATTGGAAGCTGAATAGGATGCGCATTCGCTTGTAAACGATCATGAAGTGTACCTACAGAATAAAGGAAGTCAGCACCGATTTTGTCCATTTTATTAACGAACACAACACGAGGAACCCCGTAAGTTGTTGCTTGGCGCCAAACAGTTTCAGTTTGAGGCTCAACACCAGATTGAGCATCAAGTACTGCTACTGCACCATCAAGTACACGCAATGAACGTTCAACTTCAACAGTGAAGTCTACGTGTCCAGGTGTATCGATGATGTTAATACGATGGCCTTTCCATTGAGCTGTTGTCGCAGCAGAAGTGATAGTGATACCACGTTCTTGCTCTTGCTCCATCCAGTCCATTTGAGAAGCACCTTCGTGAGTTTCTCCAATTTTATGGATACGACCTGTATAAAATAGGATACGCTCAGTTGCAGTTGTTTTACCAGCATCGATGTGAGCCATGATACCGATATTACGAGTGTTTTCTAAGGAGAACTCTCTAGGCATGCGGTCTTTCTCCTTCCTTATATGAGAATGGTTTGTATGTTGTTGATCAGATTACCAACGATAGTGAGCAAACGCTTTGTTCGCTTCAGCCATCTTGTGTGTATCTTCACGCTTCTTAACAGAAGCTCCAGTGTTATTAGCTGCATCAAGGATTTCGTTAGCTAAACGCTCTTCCATTGTCTTCTCACCGCGAAGACGAGAGTAGTTTACTAACCAACGAAGACCTAATGTAGTACGACGCTCTGGACGCACCTCTACAGGTACTTGATAGTTTGAACCACCAACACGACGAGCTTTAACTTCTAATACCGGCATGATATTTTTTAGAGCTGCATCGAATACTTCCATTGCATCTTTACCTGAACGCTCGCTAATGATATCAAACGCAGCGTATAGTTTCTTTTGAGCTTTACCTCTTTTACCGTCAATCATGATTTTGTTGATTAAACGAGTAACTAATTTTGAATTGTACATTGGATCAGGTAAAACGTCTCTTTTTGCTACAGGACCTTTACGTGGCATGTGATTTCCTCCTTTCAACGAGAAATGAATTTATGATTTTTTTATTATTTTTTAGCTGCTTTAGGGCGCTTAGTTCCGTATTTAGAACGTCCTTGCATACGGCCTTCAACTCCAGCTGTATCAAGCGCACCACGTACGATGTGATAACGTACCCCCGGTAAATCCTTTACACGTCCTCCACGAATAAGAACAACACTGTGCTCTTGAAGGTTATGTCCGATACCAGGAATGTAAGCAGTAACCTCGATTCCATTTGTTAAACGAACACGAGCATATTTACGTAGCGCCGAGTTCGGTTTCTTTGGAGTCATTGTACCAACACGAGTACATACACCACGTTTTTGTGGAGAAGACAAGTTCGTGTGCACTTTCTTAAAGCTGTTATAACCTTTGTTAAGTGCAGGTGACTTTGATTTAGTTGATTTAGACTGACGAGGCTTGCGAACTAATTGGTTAATAGTTGGCATTTTGTTTTCCTCCCTTCTTATTTGGTAAGCCCACACATCCAGGTGGTTCTTTTTTGGGTAAAAGTAAAGTTTTTGCAGATAGCTTCTACAAAAACTATTTTACTGTATAATCGCAACAGCTGCTGCTCCAACATCTATTCCGCACGATTTACCAAGTTTCTTCATAGAATCCACTTTGTTAACCGGTACTTTAAGATCAATAGCGGCCTGAACTACTTTCGCTGTAACTTTGGGATCAGCATCTTCCGCAATAACAACTTCTAGTACATGACCTGATTTCAGAGCTTTCACTGCTTGCTTTGTTCCTACAATAATTTCTTTAGCCTGCGCTACTTTTTCATAAGACATTTCGTATCCTCCAAAGTAACAGGTTATTAATAGGAGCAACCTTGAATATATTATCATCTTAAAATCTCTATGTCAACATAGATTTAAAAGATTTATAAAAGCTAACTCTTAGAGCTTCTGTTTGAGCAATCAAACACGCCTAAGAGTTAGCCTAAATAGATTACTCTACTGTTACTGTTTCTTCACTAGTATCTTCTGCTAAAACCGGCTCTGCCTTGCGGTAACGTTGCATACCAGTACCGGCAGGAACCAATTTACCGATGATAACATTTTCTTTCAATCCAAGTAACTCATCACGTTTTCCTTTAATAGCAGCGTCCGTTAACACACGAGTTGTTTCCTGGAACGATGCTGCTGATAAGAAGGAATCTGTTTCAAGTGAAGCTTTGGTGATTCCGAGCAGTACAGGACGTCCTGTTGCTGGAAGCTTTCCGCCAAATAATGCTTTTTCGTTCGCATCTCTGAATTGATGGATGTCCATAAGAGTACCTGGCAGTACCTCAGATTCACCTGCATCAATAACACGAACCTTACGTAACATTTGACGAACCATAACCTCAACGTGTTTGTCACCGATTTCAACCCCTTGCATACGGTATACTTTTTGTACCTCACGCAGCAAGTATTCTTGAACAGCTGACACATCACGAACTTTAAGAAGTTCTTTAGGATCGATAGAACCTTCAGTGATTTCCTGACCGCGTACTACTTTATCGTTCACAGCGAATTTCAAGCGGGCTGTGTAAGGAGCTGTGTAACTTCTCGTTTCCACATCACCTTGAACGGTAATTTCGTACTGACGATCTTTTCCTTCACTGATGGAAGTAATGACACCATCAATTTCAGAAATAACGGCTTGACCTTTAGGGTTACGCGCTTCGAAGATCTCTTGGATACGCGGTAAACCTTGAGTGATATCGTCTCCTGCAACCCCACCAGTATGGAACGTACGCATCGTTAACTGTGTACCAGGTTCCCCGATGGATTGAGCAGCGATGATCCCAACAGCTTCCCCAACTTCGACTTTTTGACCTGTTGCCAAGTTCGTTCCGTAACATTTCTCACAAACACCATGTCTTGTGTGACAGGTGAAAGCAGAACGGATCGAAACATGTTCGACACCAGCATCAATGATCGTCTTAGCTAAGTCTTCTGTAATCAGCTGATTTTCTGTCATGATGATTTCATCTGTCTCAGGGTGACGTAATGTTTTACGTGAGTAACGACCAAGTAAACGTTCTTCAAGAGGTTCGATGATTTCGGTACCCTCTTTAATGGAGCCTACAAGTAGGCCTCTGTCCGTTCCACAGTCTTCTTCACGAACGATTACATCCTGGGCCACATCAACAAGACGACGTGTCAGGTAACCTGAGTCAGCTGTTTTCAGTGCAGTATCGGCAAGACCTTTATGGGCACCATGTGTAGAGATAAAGTACTCAAGAACCGTTAAACCTTCACGGAAACTTGATTTGATCGGTAACTCAATGATACGACCAGCCGGGTTGGCCATCAGTCCACGCATACCAGCAAGCTGAGTAAAGTTAGATGCGTTACCACGGGCACCTGAATCACTCATCATGAAGATTGGGTTGCGTTTATCCAGTGTCGCCATTAATTTCCCTTGAATGGTATCTTTCGCAGCACTCCAGATTGAGATGACACGATCGTATCTTTCATCCTCTGTAATAAGACCACGTTTAAATTGTTTTAATACGTTGTCTACTTTACTTTGTGCTTCGATCAAGATTTCTTCTTTTTCCGCTAGTACGACGATATCTGCGATACCAACCGTAATACCGGCTTTAGTAGAATATTTGAATCCTAAGTCTTTCATTTTATCAAGCATACGAGACGTTTCAGTGATAGCAAACTTCTTGAATACTTCTGCAATGATATTCCCTAAGAAACCTTTTTTGAACGGGTTGATTAACTCACGATTTTGGAATACTTCTTTAACGTCCGTTGACGGATCAACAAAGTATTGCTCAGGAGTAGCTACTTCTAAGTTTGTTCTTGTTGGTTCGTTAATGAACGGGAATGTATCAGGTAATATCTCGTTAAAGATTACTTTACCTACCGTTGTTATCAATAATTGTTTGTTTTGCTTTTCAGTGAACGTTTTGTTGTTGATGGTGCTTGCATGGATCGCAATACGGGTATGCAAGTGTGCATAACCATTTTGATAAGCAAGGATGACTTCATTTGCATCATTGAAGACCATACCTTCACCAACAGCATTTTCACGCTCAAGTGTCAGGTAATAGTTACCTAATACCATATCCTGGGACGGAGTAACAACTGGCTTACCGTCTTTCGGATTAAGAATGTTTTGGGCAGCAAGCATCAGCATGCGTGCTTCAGCTTGTGCTTCAGAAGATAGCGGTACGTGAACCGCCATTTGGTCACCATCAAAATCCGCATTGTATGCAGTACATACAAGTGGGTGAAGACGAATCGCTCTACCTTCGACTAGAGTTGGTTCAAATGCTTGAATACCAAGTCTGTGAAGAGTAGGTGCACGGTTTAAAAGAACTGGATGTTCTTTAATGACCCCTTCTAATACATCCCATACTTCCGGTTGTACGCGTTCGATCTTGCGTTTTGCACTCTTAATGTTGTGAGCCAATCCTTTTTCAACAAGTTCTTTCATAACAAATGGTTTGAATAACTCAAGAGCCATTTCTTTAGGAAGACCACATTGATACATCTTAAGGTTAGGTCCAACGACGATTACAGAACGACCTGAATAGTCAACACGTTTACCAAGAAGGTTCTGACGGAAACGACCTTGCTTCCCTTTAAGCATATGAGAAAGGGATTTTAATGGACGGTTACCTGGTCCAGTAACTGGACGTCCGCGACGGCCATTATCAATTAAAGCATCGACCGCTTCTTGAAGCATACGCTTCTCGTTTTGAACGATGATACTTGGAGCACCAAGGTCCAATAAACGTTTCAAACGGTTATTACGGTTAATTACACGACGATATAAATCATTTAAGTCAGAAGTTGCAAAGCGCCCACCGTCAAGCTGAACCATCGGGCGAAGCTCTGGAGGAATGACAGGTAATACATCAAGAATCATCCAATCCGGATCATTTCCTGAGTTTCTGAAAGATTCCACTACTTCTAAACGTTTGATTGCACGGGTACGGCGTTGACCTTGAGCTGTTTTCAGTTCTTCTTTAAGGAAATCAGCTTCTTTATCCAGGTCAATGTCTTGAAGAAGCTTTTTAATCGCTTCAGCTCCCATTGCAGCTTGGAATTTCACACCGTATTTCTCACGATACGCACGGTACTCTTTCTCAGAAAGAAGTTGCTTTCTTTCCAGAGCCGTGTCACCCGGTTCTGTTACAACATAGGAAGCGAAGTAAATAACTTCTTCCAAAGCGCGGGGAGACATGTCTAAAACAAGTCCCATACGGCTTGGAATTCCTTTGAAGTACCAGATGTGGGATACAGGGGCAGCCAGTTCAATGTGACCCATACGTTCACGACGAACTTTAGCCTTCGTTACTTCAACACCACAGCGGTCACAAACGACGCCTTTATAACGTACACGCTTGTATTTTCCACAGTGACATTCCCAGTCCTTCGTAGGACCGAAGATACGTTCACAGAACAAACCATCTTTTTCAGGTTTTAATGTACGATAGTTAATCGTTTCAGGTTTTTTAACCTCCCCGAAAGACCAAGAACGGATCTTATCGGGGGAAGCTAAACCAATTTTCATATACTCAAAATTATTTACATCTAGCAAGGGGCCTACCTCCCTTTTAATCTACAGGCTCTAACCCTAATTGCTCTAAATTTATTCTTTTGACCCTACTGTCTCGGATTCTTGTGTGTTAGATTCAGAGATATTTAGCGTGTCAGCTTGTTGTACTTCTTCTTCTTCATCTAAGTCACGCATTTCAATTTCTTCTTCGTTACTAGAGAGCATCTTAACATCCATACCTAAACTTTGAAGCTCTTTGATCAGAACCTTGAAGGATTCCGGAACTCCCGGTTCAGGAACGTTTTCACCTTTGACAATGGCTTCGTATGTTTTCACACGACCCACAACATCATCAGACTTAACTGTTAGAATTTCTTGCAGAGTGTAAGCAGCACCATAAGCTTCAAGTGCCCATACCTCCATCTCACCGAAACGTTGTCCACCGAATTGAGCTTTACCCCCGAGTGGCTGCTGCGTAACAAGTGAATAAGGACCAGTTGAACGTGCGTGAAGTTTGTCATCGACCATGTGAGCAAGTTTGATCATATACATGATCCCCACTGATACACGGTTATCAAACGGTTCACCTGTTCTACCATCATATAGAACAGTTTTCGCATCACGTGCCATACCGGCTTCCTCGATGGTTGCCCATACGTCTTCTTCACGCGCTCCATCAAATACCGGTGAAGCGACATGTACACCAAGATATCTTGCTGCCATACCTAAGTGAAGTTCAAGCACCTGTCCGATATTCATACGTGATGGTACCCCTAATGGGTTCAACATGATATCGATCGGTGTACCGTCCGGTAAGAACGGCATGTCTTCTTCAGGAAGGATTCTCGAGATAACACCTTTGTTACCGTGACGACCAGCCATTTTGTCACCTTCAGAAATCTTACGCTTCTGAACGATGTATACACGTACAAGCTGGTTTACACCTGGTGGTAATTCATCGCCGTCTTCACGATTGAAGACTTTGACATCGAGGATGATTCCTCCCCCACCATGTGGTACACGAAGAGAAGTATCCCGGACTTCACGAGCTTTCTCGCCGAAGATTGCATGCAATAAGCGTTCTTCAGCAGTCAGCTCAGTTACACCCTTAGGCGTTACTTTACCAACAAGTAAGTCGCCATCTTTTACTTCAGCACCGATGCGGATGATTCCACGCTCATCAAGATTGCGAAGTGCATCTTCACCAACGTTTGGAATATCACGAGTGATTTCTTCAGGTCCTAATTTCGTATCACGAGATTCAGACTCATATTCTTCAATATGAATTGAAGTATATACATCATCTTTTACAAGACGTTCACTCATGATGATCGCATCTTCATAGTTGTAACCGTCCCAAGTCATGAATCCAACCATTACGTTACGTCCTAAGGCGAGTTCTCCTTTTTCCATTGAAGGACCATCAGCAAGGATTTCTCCTTTAACTACCCGGTCGCCTTCACTTACGATCGGACGCTGGTTGTAACATGTACCCTGGTTGGAACGGATGAATTTTTGCATACGATATTTATCGAGGTCACCTTTTACTTCTTGACCGTCGATTTCTTTCACACGACGTACCCAAACTTGTTTCGCTTCAACCTTTTCTACAATACCTTCATATCTACAAATCACAGCTGCACCAGAGTCTTTCGCAGATACGTGTTCCATACCCGTTCCGACGATCGGTGATTCAGGATTCATTAATGGTACTGCTTGTCGCTGCATGTTCGCTCCCATAAGAGCACGGTTAGAGTCATCGTTCTCTAAGAAAGGAATACATGCTGTCGCAGCTGATACTACTTGTTTAGGAGATACGTCCATGTAGTCCAGACGTTCGCGCTTGATAACCGTGTTTTCACCACGGAAACGAGCGATGACTTCTTCATCAAGGAAGGCTCCGTCATCACCAAGACGCGCGTTTGCTTGTGCCACTACATAGTTATCTTCTTCGTCTGCTGTCAAGTAATCGATACGATCGGTTACTTTCCCTGTATCAGGGTCAACACGACGATACGGCGTTTCGATAAATCCGAATTTATTCACTTTCGCAAATGAAGAAAGTGAGTTGATCAGTCCGATGTTTGGTCCCTCAGGCGTTTCAATCGGACACATACGACCATAGTGGGAGTAATGTACGTCACGCACTTCGAATCCTGCACGTTCACGCGTTAATCCACCAGGTCCTAAAGCAGAAAGACGACGTTTGTGCGTTAATTCTGCAAGAGGATTCGTTTGATCCATAAATTGAGACAATTGAGAGCTTCCAAAGAACTCCTTCATTGATGCGATTACCGGACGAATGTTGATCAGTTGTTGAGGCGTGATCGTGTTTGTGTCCTGGATGGACATTCTTTCACGAACTACACGCTCCATACGTGATAAACCGATGCGGAATTGGTTTTGAAGCAATTCACCTACCGAACGTAAACGACGGTTACCTAAATGGTCAATATCATCCGTTAGTCCTACTCCGTGTAATAAGTTAAAGAAGTAAGAAATAGAAGAGATGATATCTGCAGGTGTAATGTACTTAACCTCTTCTTCAACATACGCATTGCTGATGACATTAATCTCAAATTCTCCCTCTTCGTTAGGAGAATAGATTTTGATAGATTGAAGAACAACGTCTTCTTCTAACACGCCACCAGACTGTTGGTAGTTTTTAAACCCGATGCCATTTTCTAAATAAGGAATAACCTTATCAAGAGCGCGACGATCAAGAACCGTGCCTTTCTCTGCCAGAATCTCACCCGTTTCCGGATCTGCTAGAGTTTCTGCTAGAGTTTGACCGAATAAACGGTTCTTAATGTGAAGCTTTTTGTTCATTTTGTAACGTCCAACGTTTGCTAAGTCATAACGCTTAGGATCAAAGAAACGAGAAACGAGTAAACTTTTAGCATTTTCTACTGTAGGAGGCTCTCCTGGACGCAGACGCTCGTAAATCTCGAGCAATGCCTTGTCGATACCTTCCGTGTTGTCTTTCTCGAGCGTGTTACGAATGTACTCATTATCACCGATCAAATCGATGATTTCTTGATCAGAGCCAAACCCAAGGGCACGTAAAAGAACCGTTACCGGTAGTTTGCGAGTTCGATCAATTCGTACATATACAACATCTTTCGCATCTGTTTCATACTCAAGCCAAGCTCCGCGGTTTGGTATAACGGTAGCAGTAAACCCTTTCTTTCCGTTCTTATCTACTTTTCCGCTAAAGTAAACACTAGGTGAACGTACTAACTGAGAAACGATAACGCGCTCAGCACCATTGATGACAAAAGTACCTGTGTCTGTCATTAATGGGAAGTCACCCATAAATACGTCTTGATCTTTTACTTCTCCTGTTTCCTTGTTCACAAGACGGACTTTTACTCTAAGCGGTGCAGAGTAAGTAACATCTCTTTCCTTTGATTCTTCCACCGAGTACTTTGGCTCTCCCAGACTATAGTCAATAAATTCCAAGGAGAGATTACCAGTGAAGTCCTCAATCGGAGAAATGTCACGGAACATTTCTCTTAACCCCTCATCAAGAAACCATTGATACGAGGAAGTTTGAATTTCGATTAAATTCGGTAATTCTAAAACTTCACTGATACGCGCAAAACTTCTGCGTTGGCGGTGTCGTCCATACTGAACTAGTTGACCTGTCAACTGATTCACCCCTCAAATCAAGCGTTTTGGTTGTGTCTATATGCCTTCAAGTAGGAATGCTACTCTACACAAGACAAAAAGAAAAAGGGTTTTAATGATAAAACCTCATTTTCAAATGACGAACTATTATTTTATAATCTTTTCCAATTTATCCAATATGTATACATATGGACATAATACCGGAAAATAATATTTTTGCATTTTATAATGTTATCATAGCAGCAAAGCTACGTCAACGGATTTCTTTTACCGATCTCAAGATGTAGTATCCCTTTTTTCTAGCGACAATTTCTACATTTGAAAACAATTCTTCCATTTTATCCATGGCAGACGGAGCACCTTGCTTCTTCTGAATAACGACCCACAATTCACCATTCTCCTTCATGTAGTCATAACTAGTTTCAAGAATCGAATGAACCGTTTCTTTCCCTGCTCTTATCGGCGGGTTTGTTAAAATGGCCGCAAATTCCGTTTCAACGACATTCGTATATCGGTCACTTTGATAGATGTTCACGTTTTGAACTTTATTCCCTCTAGCATTTTCTTTCGCTAAAGACAACGCTCTCTCATTTACATCAATCATATGAACCATACGATCATCATTGTCTTTCGCTAAAGACAAACCGATCGGACCATACCCACAACCGACATCCAGTAACGGACCCGTTACGCCAGGTAATTCAAACGTTTCAATCAAAGCTCTAGATCCAAAGTCAACTTCCTTCTTCGAGAAAACACCTTGATCCGTTTTAAAACGAAAAGTATGTCCTCTTAACTCAAAGGTGATCGTTTGGGGGTTACTCCCTACATCAGGGTTATGAGAATAATAGTGATTGGTCATTATATCATCTCCATCCATTCTTACATCACGTCTATTAACCATCATTCCCAAAAGGACTGAAGTTTACGGACATGTTTATATTCTGTTAGAAGCCAGACAAGAAAAAAGCCCGCCAAATATAGCGAGCTTTTCATCTATACAATCATTACTTAACTTCTACGCCAGCTCCAACTTCTTCAAGTTTAGCTTTAAGTTCTTCAGCTTCCTCTTTAGAAATACCTTCTTTAAGAGCTTTTGGAGTGTTATCAACAACTTCTTTCGCTTCTTTAAGGCCAAGACCTGTGATTTCACGAACAGCTTTGATAACTTTGATTTTTTGAGATCCAGCGCTCTCAAGGATTACGTCGAATTCAGTTTTTTCTGCAGCAGCTTCTCCGCCACCAGCAGCTACAGCTACAGGTGCAGCAGCAGTTACTCCGAATTCTTCTTCGATTGCTTTAACTAGATCATTTAATTCAAGAACTGACATTTCTTTAATCGCGTCAATGATTTGCTCTTTACTCATTTTAAATTTCCTCCTTGTAATGTGTGCTTATTTTTTATTTAAACGACTTGCTTTAACTTACGCGCCTTGCTCTTCTTTTTGATCTGCAACGGCTTTTGTTGCCAATGCAAAGTTGCGCATTGGTGCTTGAAGCACGCTGAGTAGCATAGAAAGAAGTCCTTCGCGGCTTGGAAGTTCAGCGATTGCTTTAACGTCCTCAACTGAAGTGATTGTTCCTTCAATGACACCCGCTTTGATTTCAAGCGCTTCGTGTTCTTTAGCAAAGCTGTTAATAATCTTTGCAGGTGCAACTACTTCTTCACTGCTGAACGCGATTGCGTTAGGACCAGTTAAGAATTCGTTTAACCCTTCAAGACCAGCTTCTTCTGCCGCACGACGTACCATAGTGTTTTTGTACACTTTGAAGTCGATGCCAGCTTCACGGAGTTGTTTACGAAGCTCAGTTACTTCGGAAACATCCAGACCACGGTAATCTACAACGATTGTAGATACACTGTTTTTTAGCTTGTCAGAGATTTCTCCAACGATATGTTTCTTTTGTTCTAGAATGCTGCTCATCATTACACCTCCTGTAGATTGACTGATGAACATTTATACCGTCATCCAATAAAAAATGCCCTTATATCAAGGTAGACATAAGGGCATTGCAAACACGCTATAAGCGGTTATTTTATCGCAATTACCTCGGCAGGGCATTAAGCTCTTAACGAGCACCTACTGTCTACGGTACAAATGTATTCATTTTTTTAACAACAGAACTAATTATAATCACTAGTCCTTAGTAAGTCAATACCAAATTATGCCTTAACTGCGAAAGATGAAGGATCGACTTTAACGCCAGGTCCCATAGTGGAAGTTACAGAAACGTTTTTCATGTAAGTTCCTTTTGCAGCAGCAGGTTTAACTTTAAGCATTGTTTCATACATTGTAGCAAAGTTTTCAACAAGCTTGTCGTTGTCGAATGAAACCTTTCCAACAGGAACGTGAACGTTACCTGATTTGTCAGCACGGTATTCAACTTTACCAGCTTTGATTTCATTAACAGCTTTTGTCACGTCGAATGTAACTGTTCCAGTTTTAGGGTTTGGCATTAAACCTTTAGGTCCTAATACACGACCAAGTTTACCAACTTCACCCATCATGTCCGGAGTCGCTACGATTACGTCGAACTCGAACCAACCTTGGTTGATTTTGCTGATAAGATCTGCATCACCTACGAAATCAGCGCCAGCAGCTTCTGCTTCTTTTGCTTTATCGCCTTTAGCGAATACAAGAACCTTTTGAGTTTTACCAGTTCCGTGTGGAAGTACAACTGCTCCACGGATCTGCTGGTCGTTTTTACGAGTATCTACACCTAAGCGGAACGCTACTTCGATCGTTGCGTCAAACTTAGCGAAGTTTGTTTTCTTAACTAGTTCGATTGCTTCTTCAACTGAGTAAGCTGTAGTACGATCTACAAGCTTTTGAGCTTCAAGAAACTTTTTACCTTTTTTTGCCATTTTATATTTCCTCCTATATGTGGTTTTAGCGGAATAACCTCCCACGAAATAAGGTTGCGAGTGAAACGTACATTTCATCATCGCAACCTCGTTCAACAGGACCTTTAACGAAGCAGGGATTAGTCTTCGATGACGATACCCATGCTGCGCGCAGTTCCTTCTACCATGCGCATAGCTGATTCAACACTAGCCGCATTTAAGTCAGGCATTTTTGTTTCAGCAATTTCACGTACTTTGTCGCGTTTAAGTGTTGCCACTTTCTTGCTGTTTGGTTCGCCTGAACCAGACTCGATACCAGCTGCTTTTTTAAGTAAAACTGCAGCGGGTGGAGTTTTTGTGATGAATGTAAATGAACGGTCTTCAAATACCGTAATTTCAACAGGAATGATTAAGCCAGCTTGATCTGCTGTACGAGCATTGAATTCCTTACAGAATCCCATGATGTTAACACCTGCTTGACCTAGTGCAGGACCAACTGGTGGAGCTGGATTAGCTTTACCGGCAGGAATCTGCAATTTAACCATTTTGATAACTTTTTTAGCCACGAGACACACCTCCTTAAGTCCGTGATGTGGTTATTGGGTTCTTCACCCTCCCACTCATGTAAAAAATGTCTTTATCAACATAAAGAACGTCTATTAGTTTCAGTATCTCTTTGTGGAGACGCACTGA
Organism: Rossellomorea sp. NRS-1567; assembly: GCF_050467885.1. Lineage (NCBI taxonomy): Bacteria > Bacillati > Bacillota > Bacilli > Caryophanales > Bacillaceae > Rossellomorea > Rossellomorea sp. NRS-1567. Next base: position 41,948 of record NZ_JBITPL010000028.1, read on the forward strand.
CTTATGAAATAGTACCATTTTTTCAGAATGATTTCAAGTTCTTTTCCATTATAATTTATCAATTTGGGAGAAATCCAGTTCTACCGGGGTATCTCTGCCAAACATATTAACAAGAACTTTCACTTTTGCTTTCGCATTATCTATCTCTTCGATTGAGCCAGTAAAGTTTGCAAACGGACCTTCGTTTACTTTTACTGTTTCTCCTAATTCGAAGTCGATCTCAACCTTTTTCTCTGTCATACCCATTTGCTTCAGAAGATTTGTTACTTCTTCAGGCAATAATGGTGTAGGCTTTGAACCGGAACCTGATGAACCGACAAACCCTGTAACGCCCGGCGTATTTCTTACAACATACCAGGAATCATCAGTCATGACGATTTCAACAATCACATAACCAGGGAATACCTTTTTCTTTACGACTTTCTTTTTACCATTTTTAAAATCAGTCTCTTCTTCTTCAGGTACCATTACGCGGAAGATTTTATCCTGCATCCCCATTGTTTCAACACGCTTCTCAAGGTTTGCTTTAACCTTGTTCTCGTATCCTGAATAAGTATGGACTACATACCAATTCTTCTCCATTTAATAGGACTAAACGTCCGTCCCTCCTCGCTATTTAAGAATACTCTTTCGCCTTTTTCTCCAAATGAAAAAACCCGTAAAAAGATAACGGGCTCTAAGGTCATGTACTCTATTAATATTCATTATACCATGCTTTCACGGTATATATACAACTAATTCTATGTTTCTCTTACTTAGAACCAATGATCAATCGCATAAGTTCTGAGATGCCCAGGTCAATGACAGCAAAGAAAAGGGCAACAAATACCACTGTTGTAATAACGGTAATCGTATAGCGTGTTAACTCTTTACGTTTAGGCCAGCTGACCTTTCTCATTTCTGATGCAACATTGCGAAAGAATTTAAACATCCGTTTGTAACCTCCAACTAATATCAATACCACTTGGTGCTCCACTATTTTGTTTCTTTGTGTAGGGTGTGAGCATTACATGTATTACAGAATTTCTTTAACTCTAACCGAACTGCTTGATTACGATTACCCGGTACACTATAATTCCTGGAACCACACACCGTACAAGCAAGTATTAATTTAGTAGTCATATATTCCACCTATACTATCCATAGTAAGTCCTATCAAAAATAACACGACCACCAATTTGTGTCAATATGACTTTACATCGTTATTTCGCGAACTTCCAAGTATCGTTCGAGCTTTCTCTTCACCCGCTGCAAGGCATTGTCGATGGATTTCACATGGCGGTTCAGTTCTTCCGAAATCTCCTGATAGGATTGCCCGTCTAAATAGAGAGCCAGGACTTTCCTCTCAAGATCACTTAATAACTGAGCCATCTTGTCTTCCATATTATCGAATTCTTCACGATTGATAATCAGCGCTTCCGGATCCATTACTTTCGCACCTGAAATAACATCTAAGAGCGTTCGGTCTGACTCGTCATCATAAATGGGCTTATCCAATGATACATAAGAATTCAGCGGTATATGCTTCTGTCTCGTGGCTGTCTTAATGGCCGTAATGATTTGTCTTGTGATACAAAGCTCTGCAAACGCTTTAAAAGAAGTCAGCTTGTCCTCTTTATAATCACGGATCGCTTTGTATAATCCAATCATACCCTCCTGGACGATGTCTTCCTTATCTGCCCCAATTAAGAAATACGAGCGGGCTTTCGCTCTTACAAAATTACGATATTTCCTGATTAAAAAATCTAACGCTTCGCTGTGACCCTGATGGACGGCTTCAATTATTTCTTCATCATTCATGCCTTCTAATCGATTATCAAATGCTTCTGTCCTGGTGATATTGCTCACACACATCCCCCCGCGCAAAACAATAGATAGAAATATTATACATTACAGAAAATTCAATCGTCAACCTCTCATTGTTCCCCACGGCGCCATTTTTCGAAAATTTCAGCAACTTCATCTGATAATTGGATCTTGGAAGCCGGCCTTTTATCACTTGAATTCCTTACTTTTCTTTCGATCTTTTTTTCGATGACTTTTACTTCTGTATGCAGCTCCCTTGCTGACTTACGAAGGGCTCCCTGACCAAAGATCGCCCATTGCTCGGTAAAATCAGAAGTCGCTACATGAATTTGAGTTTTTATATTACTTAACTCAATAGCTAATTTTTCAATCCGTTCGTCCGCTGTTTCATTTTCTTTCGTGAAAATGACTTCTACCCTATAATTTTTATACTTACGGGCAATTCCCTGAACGTAATAAGCATCAAACACGACAATGACGCGGTAGCCCGTATATCCTTGATATTCTGCCATTTGCTCTACAAGGCGATCTCTTGCTGCGGACAAATCCTTATGTTTCAACTCATTCAGCTCTGACCAGGCACCGATTATGTTATAGCCATCCACAAGGAGAATATCCATTTCTGCTATTCTCCCAACGGGTGGCGTTTACGATAGACCTCATACATTAATATACTAGCTGCCACCGAAGCGTTTAATGATGTTACATGACCGATCATTGGCAACTGAACAAGGAAATCACATTTGTCTCTGAGTATTCGGCTCATCCCTTTACCTTCGCTTCCGATAATTAAGCCGATAGGCAGAGTACCATCCAACTGGCGGAAATCCTGCTTTCCTTTCGCATCCGTTCCTGCCACCCATACACCACGTTCTTTCAGTTCATCAACCGCTCTCGACAGATTGGTTACACGTGCAACCGGAATGTGCTCAATGGCGCCCGTGGATGCTTTCGCTACCGTTGACGTAAGCCCCACTGCTCTCCTCTTCGGGATGATGATTCCATGGGCACCTGCAGCATCCGCTGTCCTCATGATCGAACCCAGGTTATGGGGATCCTCTAATTCATCCAGGATCAGTATAAATGGATCTTCCCCTTTTTGTTCGGCTCTATGAAACAAATCATCTATTTCTGCATACTGGTAAGCAGCTACGGAAGCCACGACCCCTTGATGATTTTCCGATACCATTTGTTCAATCTTCTTCTTCGGGACGTATTGAACCATCACATTCAATTCTTTAGCAAGTCCAACAATTTGCTGGATGGAGCCTTTCTGAGAACCTTCTGCAATCCAAATCTTATTGATATCCCTTCCTGACTTCAATGCTTCCATAACCGGATTTCTTCCTCCGATAAAATCTTTACTCATTTCTACTCCTCCTTTCCTGCCTGGGCTTGTTCAAATATCATCTTTAACAGTTCCTCTAATCGCTCTGTCCGATTAAGTAAAAACAAATATCCAATAAGTGCCTCAAAAGCAGTGCTATGTTTATACGTTTGTACATCTGTGTTTTTTGGCGTGGTCCCGGATTTCGCATTCCGGCCGCGCTTGACAATCGAAATCTCTTCTTCCGTTAAGACGTCCTGATCGAACAACGTTCTGAGAATGGCCGCTTGAGCTTTGGCAGACACATACTTCGTCGCCGCTCTGTGCAGCTGATTCGGTTTAATCTTTCCTTTTGTTAATAGGAGCTGCCGTACATATGTTTCATATACAGCATCCCCCATATATGCCAGTGCAAGTGCATTGATTTGTTTTGCATCGATTTGTTCATTTATCTCGTGCAGCATTAAGATCCTCTTTTCCAGCGAATGCCTTGAGGAGTATCTTCCAGGATGATATCCATCTCTTTTAACGTGTCACGAATCTCATCCGCTAATTGGAAGTTACGATCTTTACGTGCCTGAACACGTTTTTCGATCAGTTCTTCCACTTCTTCATCCAACAGTTCTGCTTCCTGAAGGCTTAGTCCCAGAACAGAGAAGAAATCTTCGAATTGGCACAAGAACGTATCAATGACTTTTGTAGCTGTATTCTTCTCCATCAAGTAATAATTGGCTTGCTTGGATAATTCGAATAATACGGAAATTCCGTTGGCTGTGTTAAAGTCATCATCCATTTCGGAGATGAACTGCGCTTTTAACTCAGCTATTTTGTCCAGCCATTCCCGGTTGTTATCCGTTAAGTCTGTACTTGATTCCTTACGGTGCTTCAAGTTCTCATAAGCAGTCTTAATTCTATCTAAAGCGGACTCTGCATTTTGCAGAAGCTCTAAATTGTAGTTGATAGGATGACGGTAATGAACAGATAGCATAAAGAAACGAAGGACTTGTGGATCCTGTTCTTTAATGATGTCATGAACCAATACAAAATTCCCCAGTGATTTAGACATTTTCTCATTATCAATATTGATATATCCATTGTGCATCCAATACTTTGCGAATGGCTTACCTGTAAGTGCTTCTGATTGTGCAATTTCATTCTCATGATGAGGGAAGGTTAAATCTTGTCCCCCGGCGTGAATATCGATGGTATCCCCTAAATAGCGCTTTGCCATGGCAGAGCACTCAATATGCCAGCCTGGACGGCCTTCACCCCAAGGGCTTTCCCAAGAAATTTCCCCTTCTTTCGCTGCTTTCCATAATACGAAATCAAGGGCATCTTCTTTTTTATCCCCTACATCTATGCGGGCACCTGCTTTAAGCTCATCGATTGGCTGATGAGAAAGCTTACCGTAGCCATCAAACTTTCTTGTACGATAATAAACGTCGCCTTGTGATTCGTAAGCAAACCCTTTTTCAACAAGCGCAGAAATAAAATCAATGATGGTATCAATATTGTCTGTTACAGTCGGATGAACATCCGCTTTCTTGCATCCAAGTGCTCCGGTATCTTCAAAATATGCCTGGATAAAGCGCTGGGCAACCGTAGGTACATCCACTCCCAACTCCTTTGCCGCCCGAATCAATTTATCATCCACATCTGTGAAGTTAGAGACAAATTGAACATCATAGCCTCTGTATTCTAAATAGCGTCTCACCGTATCGAAGACAATGGCAGGGCGTGCATTTCCTATATGAATATAATTATAAACCGTCGGCCCGCACACATACATTTTGACTTTACCCTCTTCCAGGGGTTTGAATTCCTCTTTTTTTCTTGTCAATGTGTTATATAAACGAATCGTCAATATGATCGACTCCTTTCTTCATATTCCCTTAATAATGATTTTACCTCGTTCAATTCCATTTCCAGTTGTTTCATACGATCATTCATCGGATCCGGGAGATCACAGTGATTCAGATCCTTCTGTATCTTGACGCCATCCTGAATGACGACCTTCCCCGGAATACCGACGACGGTTGAGTTTGGAGGAACATCTTTAAGAACGACCGATCCAGCCCCCACCTTAGAATTTTCCCCAACTACAATCGATCCTAACACTTTCGCTCCCGTGGCGATAAGGGCATTATCCTGAATCGTAGGATGCCGCTTCCCTTTTTCTTTGCCTGTTCCGCCAAGGGTCACCCCTTGAAAGAGCGTAACATTATCTCCGATTTCACACGTTTCACCAATCACGACTCCCATCCCGTGATCAATGAAGAATCGGCGGCCAATCTTTGCCCCCGGGTGAATCTCCACACCGGTGAAAAAACGGCTTACCTGAGAAATAACGCGCGCAATAAAAAAGAATTTCCTTTTGAAAAAAGCATGGGCTATGCGATGGGCCCAAATGGCATGAAGACCCGAATACGTAAGGATCACCTCGAGATAATTCCTCGCAGCCGGATCCTGATCAAACACTACTTCTATATCTTCCTTAAATGACTTAAACATTCGGATCCCCTCTCCTCGAAAAAATAAAAGCGCAGGCGGTTTGGTCAGAGGCGACAAGCATAAGGCAAGCCCGCCGGAAAGGCGTTCTTTGCCTTTTTGGTGGGATTGACTTATGACCTCGAGCCTCTAGCCGCCGGAGCTAGATAAAATAAAAGCGCAGGCGGCTTGGTCAGACAATAAAAAAACGCCCCTGTCAATAAAATGACAGAGACGCTTAGGTAGCGCGGTTCCACTCTGATTGAGAAGAAAAAAACCTTCCCCAACTCAAATCCTGTTAACGGTAGGAAACCGCCTTTACCTACTATATTTCAGTAACGGGCTCAGAGGTGCATTTCAGAATAGGAGGGGCTTAAACCACTTTCAGCCGGTGATGGTTCTCTCTACTAAGCATCCTTTTCTTACTTCTCCTCATCAACGCGATATCATTTATTGTGATACTCTTACTATATTACATAACATCCAAAATGTTAACCTAAAAGAATTTGCAGACGATGTTTAACGGTATCTTTCCCTAAAAGCTCAATCGCATTCGGTAATTCAGGACCGTGAGTCTGACCTGTTACCGCTACACGGATTGGCATAAACAGCTTTTTCCCTTTATGACCAGTAGACTTTTGCACTGCTTTGATAGACGATTTAATTTCTGCTGCTTCATAATTTTCAAGAGCTTCGATTTCATTCAAGAAAGCTTGAAGAACTTCAGGAACCTGCTCTTCTTCCAAGACCGCCTTGGCATCCTCATCATATTCAAGATCTACCTTGAAGAACATTTCAGACAGCTCTACGATTTCAGCACCGAAGCTCATTTGCTCCTGGTATAAAGAGATGACGCGACTCGCCCATTCACGCTGCTCGTCTGACATATCCTCATCCAGTTTACCCGCACTGATTAAGTGTGGAAGGGATAGCTCCACAACTTGACTTAACTCCAAATTCTTCATGTACTGATTATTCATCCATGTAAGCTTCTGATTATCAAACAGAGCAGAAGAAGTCGATAAACGCTCAGGGTCAAAGATTTCAATAAACTCATCTTTAGAAAATAGCTCTTCTTCTCCTTTTGGAGACCAGCCTAGTAACCCAATGAAGTTGAATAAAGCTTCCGGTAAATAACCTAAAGCTTCGTATTGCTCAATGAACTGAATGATACTTTCATCACGCTTACTTAGCTTTTTACGGCTTTCATTAACGATTAATGTCATATGGCCATAGACAGGTGCTTCCCATCCAAGAGCTTCAAAAATCATTAATTGTTTTGGCGTATTGGAAATATGATCTTCCCCGCGCAGAACGTGTGAAATTTTCATCAGATAATCATCTACTGCAACGGCAAAGTTATACGTTGGCGTACCGTCTTTTTTCGCAATGACAAAATCACCGATTCCGTCTGATTCGAAGGCTACATCTTCCTTCACGATATCATTGAAAGAATAGACCTTTCCTGCAGGTACACGGAAACGAATGCTAGGTTGACGGCCTTCTGCTGCTAATTTCTCCTGATCCTCTTTCGTCAGGTTGCGGCATTTCCCTGAGTAGCGGGGCATTTGACCTGATGCTGATTGCGCTTCACGTTCCGCTTCAAGCTCTTCTTCCGTACAGTAGCATTTATAGGCTTGTCCGCTTTCCAACAGCTCGTTTAGATACTGCTCATAAATATGGTTACGCTCGGATTGGCGATAAGGACCGTAATCACCCGGCTTATCTGTGCTCTCGTCCCAATCGATTCCAAGCCATTGAAGATATTTAAGCTGACTTTCTTCTCCGCCTTCAATATTACGTTTTTTATCCGTGTCTTCAATACGGATGATGAACTTTCCACCTACACTGCGAGCGTATAGATAATTAAATAAAGCGGTTCTTGCATTTCCAATATGTAAATGACCCGTTGGACTTGGAGCATAACGGACGCGTACTTCTTTTGTCATTTAATTTCCTCCTCTTTGTATTCCTGCATTAAAGTCTCTGACCTATTTTAACACCGTTATGAAAGGGAATAAAGCGAATTTATCCTCTTACTTCTTTTTGATCAACACGGTCGTTTGCGCTGCGATCCCTTCGCCTCTCCCGGTAAAACCAAGCTGCTCAGAGGTTGTGGCCTTTACGTTCACTTGCGTAATATCTGCTTCTAATAGCGCTGCAATGCTTTGTCTCATTTCATCAATATAAGGAGCCATCTTCGGTTTCTGCGCAATGATCGTGCAATCGATATTCCCTAATTCATACCCTTCCTCTTTCACAAGAGCCCATACATGCAGAAGAAGCTTTGCTGAATCTGCATCCTTGAACTCAGGATCTGTGTCTGGAAAATGCTTGCCGATATCCCCTGCACCAACAGCCCCCAAACACGCATCCGCTACAGCATGTAATAATACATCTGCATCTGAATGTCCTAATAATCCCTTTTCATATGGTATCGTTATCCCTCCCATAATAAGGGGTCTCTCTTCTACTAATTGATGAACATCAAAACCTTGTCCGATTCTAAACATGGTTGTCTCCTCCACTCATTTCCTCTTGCTTCTTCAAAATGGCCTCAGCAAAATACAAGTCCTCAGGTGTCGTCAGTTTAATATTGTCATAATCACTCTCGACAACTGCAACCTCAACATCCATTCGTTCCACTAGAGAAGCATCGTCTGTTCCAAGAAAACCATCTTGCTCCGCTTCCCCGTGCGCTCTTTTCAACAATGAAACACGAAAAGCTTGTGGAGTTTGAACCATCCACAAGCTTGAGCGTTCAATCGTTTCCTCGACTTCCCCATCCAGTACTTTTTTAATCGTATCTTTAACAGGAACAGCAGCAATGGCCGCTCCTGTTGAATGAGTTTTCTCTACTAATTGGTGAATCGTGGATTCTTTAATAAATGGCCTTGCCCCGTCGTGTACAAGAACAATTTCATGATCAACCTCAAGCAATGCATTGTATACACTATGCTGTCTTTCTTCCCCGCCATCTACAAGCTTAACCACCTTCGTAATACCAAAACGGGCTAATAAACTCTTGAAAGCATCCCGCTCCGATGGATGAATCGCTAAATAGATTCCCTGACAATGGGAGTCATGTTCAAAGACGCGAAGTGTATGAATAATGACTGGACAGCTATCCAGCTCGAGGAGCAGCTTGTTCTTGCCCGCTTTCATTCGTTTCCCTTGCCCTGCAGCCGGAATGACAACTTCATATTCCATATGATAACTCCTTTAACACTCGAGTAATACTATTTATTATACCTTACTGAATCAATAGAGTCAGGGCAATGATACTTATAAAGCTTTTTCTAATTGTTTGGGCTTAGCAAAGATCATCCGGCCTGCAGAGGTTTGAAGAACAGATGTTACAAGTACATCTATGTACTTGCCGATATAATTGCGTCCCTCTTCCACTACAATCATCGTACCATCATCGAGATAGGCGATCCCTTGGTTATGTTCTTTCCCATCTTTGATTACCTGAACCTTCAATTCTTCTCCAGGTAATACAACAGGCTTAACGGCGTTAGCTAAATCATTGATATTCAATACTTGTACACCTTGAAGATCGCACACTTTATTCAAGTTGAAATCATTCGTTACAACAATCCCATTCGTAAGCTTTGCTAATTTTACGAGCTTCGAATCAACTTCCTGAATTTCCTCGAAGTCACCTTCATAAATCTGAACCTCTACAGGAAGCTCCTTTTGAATTCGATTCAGGATATCAAGTCCGCGTCGTCCACGGTTTCGTTTTAACACGTCTGAAGAATCCGCAATATGCTGAAGCTCTTCCAGCACGAACTGTGGAATCACGACAATTCCTTCTAAGAATCCAGTTTGACAGATATCTGCGATACGACCATCGATAATCACACTCGTATCCAGTATCTTCAGGGTTTTCACACCCTCTTCATCAGAATCTTCGTCAGTCCCTTTTTTCTTACCCCTATTTGAAGTGCCGAACAAACTAACCAGTTCATCCCTCTTCTTAAAGCCAACTTGAAATCCTAAATATCCAAGAATCAACGTTAATAGAATCGGAACCACTGTGTTGACAATCGGAATCTCCATTTGATTGAAAGGAATCCCAAACAGATACGCAACAAAAAGACCGATAATCAGACCTAAACTGCCAAATAACAGATCCGTTACTGGAGCTTTTACTAAACTATCTTCAAACCACTTGACGAAATTGACGACATACTCGACTGCCCAAAACGTAAGAATATAAAAAATAATGGCACCAAATATAGCAGTCATATAAGGGTTATTAATTAAAGGAATGTCTGATAAATTTATGACGGTAAATAATTCGGGAAGAAGAAATATCCCCAGTGTTCCCCCGACGATAAGGAAGCACGCTTGAACGATTCTTTTTAACATTCCCTCACCTCCTCCTATTCATTATAAACAATTTACTATTTTTGAAACCTCTTAGCCCTTGAAAATTTTAAATTTAATCGAATGGAAACCATTTTGATATACTTATCCCATTTTACTAGCTTCCTTAAGTGAAGGCTAACATGTCTTATAAAGACTGTCAATTTTTTGAAAATGCTTCAATTATACCATATATGGCAAATACAGGACCACATACCTATAACTGTCGATCGGCAAATGTTTGTTCTTTGATCAGTTTTAACCCCTCTTTGATTTTCCGGGCCCTGACCTCTCCGATTCCTTCCACTTCATCCAAATCATCCACTGAAGCACTCACTACATGAGGGAGGGTTTCAAACCTCGTAATAAGGTTTTCGATGATCACAATCGGTAAACGTGGAATTTTATTCAACACGCGGTATCCTCTTGGATAGATGGCATCATCGTGATGAACATACCCATGATAGCCTAATAGTTTTAATAGGACATTATCCTCTAATACCTCTGAATGAACAAGTTCCTGAAATTTATAGAGGAGTTCGAACGGCTTGATATTTCTTTCCTGGGAATAATCCCTTATAATGAGCATCGCCTCATCTTCGATATCCGCCAATAGTTCATTCATCTGCAGGCGGATCAACCTTCCTTCAACACCCAGCTCGCTTAAATAGGTCAATAACTCGTTCTTTATCCTTAAAACCATTTCGAATCTGTGAAGAACTTGCAGTAGGTCGCTTTGTGTGACAAGCTCCTCAAACTCCAACACCGATAAATTAGAAATGCTCTGATCCAGAACCACCTTATACTTCTCCAATGTTTGAATCGCCTGGTTGGCCTTCGTCAAGATGACAGAGATGTCCTTTAATGCATATCGAAAGTTGCCTTGATACAGGGTGATGACGTTCCTCCGTTGAGAGATGGCGATGACAAGGGCATTGGTTTGTCTTGCAACCCGCTCAGCCGTACGGTGTCTCATTCCAGTTTCAGTGGAAGGAACGTACACATCTGGAGCCAACTGTGCATTGGCCAAAATAATCTTCGTACCCGCTTCATTCAAGATGATGGCCCCATCCATCTTGGCCAACTCATATAGATAGCTGGGAGAAAAAGCGCAATTGATATGAAATCCGCCGTCCAGTACAGATTTAACCTTATCATTGTAGCCCACAACAATGAGCCCTCCTGTATTGGCTCTCAGCACATTATCAATGCCATCCCTGATCGGGGCACCAGGAGCAACGAATTGTAAAATATCCGACATGGACTTCTCTCTTGCCTTCTTATCTTCCATTTCCTATCCTCCTAAAATAATAGCCAGCGCTTCGTTTATATTTGATACTCCTGTAATCTCTATATCAGAAGGCGGCTGCCACCCACTTAAGTTATTTTGGGGAATAATCACACGTTTAAAGCCTAGTTTAGCCGCTTCCTGGACACGTTGCTCAATCCTCGAAACCCTTCTGATTTCACCTGTCAAACCAACTTCTCCAATGATACAATCGTGGGCCCTTGACGCTTTATCCCGAAAGCTCGACGCAATACTCGCTGCAACGGCCAAATCAATCGCCGGTTCATCCAGTTTAACTCCACCTGCCACTTTCAGATAGGCATCCTGCTGCTGCAATAGCATTCCTGCCCGTTTCTCCAATACAGCCATAATGAGTGAAACACGGCTATGATCTATCCCCGTAGCCATTCGTCGTGGGTTGTTGAAACTGGTCGGAGTGACAAGGGCCTGTATCTCCACTAGAACGGGTCTTGTACCTTCCATGGAAGCAACGACCGTCGAGCCTGCCGCGCCTTGGGAGCGCTCCTCCAGGAATATCTCAGAAGGATTTGCGACTTCCTCCAAGCCAAGCTCTTTCATTTCAAAAATCCCCATCTCATTCGTCGATCCGAATCGATTCTTCACGGCTCTTAAAATACGATACGAATGATGACGCTCCCCTTCAAAATACAGCACGGTATCAACCATATGCTCCAATAAACGAGGCCCTGCAATCGATCCTTCCTTTGTAACATGCCCTACAATAAAGATGGCGATGCCTTTGGTTTTCCCTATTCTCATTAATTCGGCTGTACATTCCCTTACCTGAGAAACACTGCCTGGAGCAGACGTCACTTCTGGGTGAAAAATCGTTTGAATCGAGTCGATGATAACAAAATCAGGTGAGATCTGTTCAATCGTCTGATGAATCAATTCAAGATTTGTTTCTGCAAATATATATAGATCATCGGATTTCACATGTAATCGATCTGCCCGAAGTTTTGTTTGCTTGATGGATTCTTCTCCGGATATATATAAAACCTTCTGCTTTTGATCAGCCAGCTGAGCAGAAACCTGGAGCAATAAAGTAGATTTTCCGATTCCCGGATCTCCACCGATCAACACAAGTGATCCCGGAACGACTCCCCCACCCAACACCCGATTCAGCTCTTTCGACTCGGTCAATACTCTTGGTTCTTGCTTTGTTTCGATTGAGATAAGCTTTTCTGCTTTAGTTGGCCCGCTATTTTCAGAATGCATAAACGACCCACGAGGCTTCTTCCCCGTCATCTCAACCTCTTCCACCATCGTGTTCCACTCGTTACACCCTGGACATTTCCCCATCCATTTAGCAGACTCATATCCACATGATGTACATACAAACTTTGTCTTTTTCTTTGCCAATCTATTCTTCTCCTCTTTTACTCTATTTGTACTCTAACCATTCCATATAAATACCCTTTTGGAATGATTGTATCGGTTTTATGTAATGGTTACAAGAAAAGCGCAGGTGGCTTGGTCAGAGGCGACAAGCATAAGACGAGTTAACCGGAAAGGCGCTTTTTGCCTTTTTGGTTAACTTGGCTTATGACCTCGAGCCTCTAGCCACCGGAGCTGGACAATCAGAAAAGCGTAGCAGGCTTGCTTAGAGACGACAAGCATTTCAGAAAAGCCACATTATGATAAAAGAGGTACACGAAAAACATATACGTGTACCTCTTTTTCCATCGTTGTATTAAGTAGGAGTATTTGCTGCTTCTTCTTCTTTTATCTTCACAACAAACTCACTGTCTTCTACATCGATCAATATATTCTGTCCTGTCAGTACCTTACCTCTTAATAGCTCTTCTGACAGTTTATCCTCTACATGTTTCTGAATGGCACGACGCAGTGGACGCGCACCGTATTCAGGATCGAATCCTTCATCTGCAATTTTTTCTTTAGCAGCAGCTGAAAGCTCTAAATGAATATCCTGCTCTTTCAAGCGATTTGTCAATTGGTTGGACATCAAGGTCACAATCTCTTTTAAGTGGTCTTTTTCAAGGGAATGGAACACAATGATTTCATCGATACGGTTAAGGAACTCTGGTCGGAACGCTCGTTTCAGCTCCTCCATCACCTTGCCTTTCATATCCTTATAATCCTGCTTTCCATCTTGAATATTGAACCCAACATATTTATTGCTCTTAAGGGACTGGGCACCAACGTTAGATGTCATAATTAACACCGTGTTTCTAAAGTCTACCGTTCTTCCTTTAGAATCCGTCAATCTCCCGTCTTCCAAGACTTGTAGAAGAATGTTAAATACATCAGGGTGTGCTTTTTCGATTTCATCCAACAGGACGACGGAATACGGTTTACGGCGAACTTTTTCCGTTAACTGGCCGCCTTCTTCATATCCTACATACCCTGGAGGAGAACCTACTAAACGGGAAGTCGAATGTTTCTCCATGTACTCGGACATATCAATACGGATCATGGCATCCTCGTCACCGAACATAGATTCCGCCAGCGCACGGGCAAGTTCTGTTTTCCCCACCCCTGTCGGTCCTAAGAAGATAAAGGAACCGATTGGACGCTTCGGATCTTTCAGCCCCGCTCTTGCACGACGGACAGCTTTTGACACCGCTACGACTGCTTCAGATTGACCAATGACTCTGGAATGGAGAATTTCCTCTAACTTAAGTAAGCGATCCGTTTCCGTTTGAGCAAGCTTAGATACCGGTACTCCCGTCCAGTTCGATACAACTTTCGCAATATCTTCAACGGTCACTTCTGTATTTTCCTGGCCTTGCTTTTCTTTCCATGTGTTCTTCGTTTCTTCCAACTCTTCACGAAGCTTTTGCTCTGAATCTCTTAGAGAAGCTGCTTTTTCAAACTCTTGACTTTGAACCGCTGCATCCTTCTCTTTGCGGATTTCTTCCAGCTTGGCTTCAAGCTCTTTCAAGTTTGGCGGCGTTGTATATGAACGTAAGCGTACTTTAGAGCCAGCTTCATCAATTAAATCGATCGCCTTATCCGGTAAGAAGCGGTCTGAAATATAGCGATCAGAAAATTTCACTGCCGCATCAATCGCTTCATCTGTAATCGACACGCGGTGATGGGCTTCATAGCGATCACGTAAACCTTTAAGAATCTGAATGGACTCTTCTGCCGTTGGCTCATTGACCTGGATTGGTTGGAAACGGCGCTCTAACGCAGCATCCTTTTCAATATATTTACGGTACTCATCTAATGTCGTCGCACCGATACACTGTAATTCACCGCGGGCAAGAGATGGTTTTAAGATGTTTGACGCATCAATGGCACCTTCAGCCCCACCTGCTCCGATTAATGTATGAAGCTCATCGATGAACAGGATGATGTTACCTGCTTGACGGATTTCATCCATTACTTTCTTTAATCGATCCTCGAATTCCCCACGATATTTCGTACCGGCTACCACTGTACCCATATCCAGGGTCATGACGCGTTTGTCCCGAAGAATCTCAGGAACCTCATTGGCAATGATCTGCTGGGCAAGACCCTCTGCAATCGCGGTCTTACCTACACCAGGCTCACCGATCAGCACCGGGTTATTCTTCGTACGTCGACTCAGCACTTCGATGACACGCTGAATTTCTTTGCTTCGACCTATAACCGGATCTAAACTGCCTTCACGGGCAATCGCCGTCAAGTCACGGGCTAAGCTATCAAGAGTAGGCGTATTGGCATTTGCATTGCCCCCGCCCTGGTGGTTACTTGAATCATTGCTGCCAAGTAACTGCAATACCTGCTGCCTTGCTTTATTTAAGCTGACTCCTAGATTGCCAAGTACACGAGCGGCTACTCCTTCACCTTCACGAATCAACCCTAATAAAATATGTTCCGTTCCTACATATGAGTGACCCAGTTTACGAGCCTCATCCATAGAAAGCTCAATCACTTTCTTCGCTCGGGGTGTATAATGGATCGTTTGGGATTTCTCGGTACCTTTTCCGATCAACCCTTCCACTTCTTTCTGAATCTTTTCAGGGCTCAGTCCCAACGCCGTAAGTGCTTTAGCGGCAATCCCTTCACCTTCGCGGACAAGTCCCAATAAAATATGTTCAGTACCAATATTACTGTGCGCCAGACGAATAGCTTCTTCTTGAGCTAATGCTAATACCTTTTGTGCTCTTTCTGTAAATCGACCAAACATCATATTATTTTTCCTCCTCACATGTATCTTTATCTAACTTAATTCGCTCCCGAATCAAAGAAGACCTTCTTATATCTCTTTCATTTGGTCTCAATGGACCTCCAGAATATTGTTGTAAAAATCCAGGTTGGGTTAAAATCATTAGTTCATTCAATATATTCTTAGATATGACTTTGATGTATCCTAAATCTATTCCAAGTCTGACATCCGATAAACACTTCGCTGCTTCCTTGGACTCGATAATTCTACTGTGCTCCAATACGCCAAGTGAACGAAAGATCCTATCTTCTAATTGTATGTTAGACGTTTTAACTAATGCGTCCCGTGCCGAGTGTTCTTTATCAATGATCTGCTTTACAACACTCATTAAATCTTCCACAATATCTTCCTCTGATTTACCAAGTGTCGTTTGATTCGAAATCTGAAAGATGTTCCCTAACGCCTCGCTGCCTTCTCCATATATCCCTCTTACCACCAGACCTAATTGGTTAATGGCAGGAATGATGCGATTTAATTGCTGGGTCAGAACCAGACCCGGCAAGTGCATCATTACGGAAGCTCTAAGCCCTGTCCCCACATTAGTGGGACAAGTCGTTAAATATCCGTGTTTCTCATCAAAAGCAAAATCAAATTCACTTTCAAACCAATCATCAATCTGATTCGCTCTTTGTAAAGCTTCCTTCAATTGCAATCCTGGATATAAACACTGTATTCGAATATGGTCCTCTTCGTTTACCATTATGCTAATATCTTCTTCACTGGATAGAAGGACAGCCCCATAATTCGTGTCCTCCGCTAAGTTAGGACTAATTAGGTGTTTCTCCATCAATACCCTCTTTTGGAGAGGCTGAATCTCACTTGTAGCTAAAAATTCTAATTCTCCTAAGTTCCCAGGGTATAGAGAGAGCTTATCCTTCACGCGATCCACAATCTCTTTAGCTTCTTCTGAAGAATATAGAGTGGAGAAACGAAAGTCCGTCATGTTTCTTGCGAGCCGGACCCGTGAACTAAGAACAATATCTGAATTCGGTCCTTCTTCATTCATCCAGGAACTAACAGCATTTTGTAAAAACTTCTCCAGACTCATCCTTTATCTCCCCCCTCTTTATTAGCATCTTTCTCCAGGGAGCGAATTTCGTCTCGTATATCTGCAGCCTTTTCGAACTCTTCATCGGCAATCATCGTTTGCAGATCCGATTTCAATTGCTGAATCTTTTTCTTTATGTGAATGGCTCCACCCATGCGTTCCGGAACTTTCCCATGGTGTTCCACATTCCCACTGTGAACACGCTTTAAAAGAGGAGTAAGTTCATCCTTAAACGTTTCATAGCAATGAGCACAGCCGAAGCGTCCTACGTTAATGAATTGCTGAAAAGTCATTTTACACTTTTCACACTGTAATACCTCTGTCTTAGGAATTTCCGTTTCTTTTGCCTGCTTAAATGCAGGGGCTATATTAAGAAGACCTGCCAATAGATTGTTCACAGAGAACCCGGAAGAAGAATCAAACATAAACATTTCACCCTTATCCTGAGCGCATTGTTCACATAAATGAACCTCTGTCTTTTCCCCATTGATCACCTTGGTAAAATGAAGGGTTGCAGGTCTTTCACTACACTCTTGACAAACCATCCTACTCACCTCTCAAAACTTACTCATATTTCAATGTATCCAGCATGGCTCTGAGCATTCTTCCCCTCAATACATCCCGTTCAGGTAAATCTACCATGATCACCGAACGGTCCATTACGCTCAGCATAATCTTCGCTTCCCGCTCAGAAATAATATCCTCTTCCACTAATCGAAACACAATATCAGCAGCCGTATTCTGACTGATGGTTTGTGTTATTAATGCTACTAGCTGGTCGATAAGATGAACTTGATCGTGGGCCTTTACCTTCATGATTCGGATGTAGCCCCCGCCACCTCGTTTACTTTCTACTACATACCCACGTTCTATCGTGAACCGGGTATTGATTACATAATTAATTTGAGAAGGAACACATTGAAACTTATCAGCGATCTCGCTTCTTTTAATCTCGACTATCTCACTTTCACTCAGTTCTAAAACATTCTTTAAATAATGTTCAATGATGTCGGATATGTTCCTCATCAAACCTCCTCCTCATTTTGACTTTGACTATATTTGACTATAATTATACAACCGCGTTTTAAACTTTGCAATTATGAAGTATGACCTTAGAAGTTTTCCTGTTTTAGGAAGGTTTTAAACGTGGGAATGTGAGATTGTTGGATAGAATTAATGAAATGGGGCATTGAGAGAGTGGTGTGATGGAGGAAGAGTAAAATTTATTAATTTGGATGGATTATTTCCTAATAGTTGTGACTAATTGGGGGATTAGTAAGAGAAAGTGCTCTATTTTGTACCAAAGCTGGGGTTTTTAGGGATGAACTTAGTGTTTATAATCGAGGATTCGTGGTAATTGCGCCTTTTTCGAACATTATTAAGTCAATTTTCCGTTTTATGCGTCTTTTACCAATTATCACCTAAATACTCAGAGTGATTACCCTCTGAAGTAGATTATCCCCTCAGCTGTATAGAGGATGGA
>NZ_JBITPL010000029.1:0-1435 GCF_050467885.1 Rossellomorea sp. NRS-1567
TAAGATTGCTTAGTTTTTTATTTTTCTACCGCGCTCTCGCTTGCTGGCCTCTTATTCTTTAAACTGGTTACCAGTTCAAAGAATAAGAGGTCACATGGTTAGCTTGAGTGGCTCAAGTTGATTGTTTTGCCACTTCTCAAAGTATTCATGTGGGGAAGCGTCTTTTAAGCTCCCATGAAATCTCTCTTCATTGTAAAACGTAATATAATCATCAACTACTTTATAGGCATGTTCAAAGGTGATGAATTCGTTCCGTTGGTAACACTCTCGCTCTAATACGCTATGAAACGATTCAATATAAGCATTTAGGTTAGGTGATTTAGGTGGAATCCTTTCATGTTCTACCTTCATCTGATCAGCACAAAAAGCACGAAAATGGTTACTACAAAATTGTGGACCATTATCCGTTCGGACGATTAACTTTGGTGTGTCGTTGTCGTTTTCTTCAGGGATATGAATATCCCTTTTCAACATAGCTTTTTGAAGCATCTTGGTTATGTGCTTGGCTTCGCAAACGGTTCCTCTGTAATGACCAACGATCGTACGATCGTAGACATCAATGGCGCTTGCGAGAAAGAAATAACGCCGAGAGGACAATACATATCCATATTTAATATCCAGCTGCCACAATTGATTAGGAGCTGTCACTTCACGGTTTCTCGCAAGTTTTCTAGGATATTTTTGTTTCTTCTCTCGTTGAGGCATGAGAATGTCTAACTCCTTACACAAGCGATAAACCTTTTTTTTATTAATAATTAATTGATAGATCTTACGTAAGGATTTGGTGAGTTTTCGATAGCCGTATATAGCTTCTTCACCCTCAATTAACTCTAATAGGTATTCCTTTATTTTTGTATCTTTAACTTTTTTGCCTTTCTTGGTTCGGGAGTACCCTGGTTTAGGTCTTCCTCCTGTGCTCACTTGTTTTACCAGTGGATGAGACAGTCTATGGTAATACGTACTTCGGTGTACAGAAACAATGTTTAGCACTCGGGTCGCAGGAAAACCTGCCAGGATCCATTCATGCGCAAATTCTATTCGCTCGGAAAGTCCGGAAACTTTTTTTTTAGCATTTCACGAAGCATGGTCACTTCAAGTTCTTTCTCACCAAGCAGCTTCATGGCATGGTCGTACTTCTTTTGAATATCATCTTCTGAAGAGGTTTTAGATAAGGGAGACACGCCTTCTCGTCTCATCTCTTCTTCAATCTCATCACGGTATTGTTTTACCCAATTAGCAAGAGTCGATTTATTCACACCTGTTTTACGAGCGATAAAAGCCATGTTTCCTGACTCTAACGCCATACGAACATATTGTTTTTTCACATCTTCCATCGGTCCATTTCGTTTACTCATTTGGACTCCTCCTTTGATACATCTATCTTATTATTTTTAGAATGAGGTGTCCAAATGAGTTAGGGGGCTAAATAGATATA